>JAIXVB010000202.1 GCA_027483245.1 Verrucomicrobiaceae bacterium
TACCATCGTCCACCACTCGCGACGGCGATTCGGGCCTGACTGCGGGTAATTGTTCACCGCACGATTGTTGTCCGCCGTCTGGCTGATCGTCGGCACGCCATTGGCATCGTAGGTCACGTTGTAAGCGGCGCCATTGAACTGCGGATCGCTGCTATACGTGATCGGTTTGTTCCCGCGCAGCATGAACTCCTCATTGTCAGCGGCCATGACGAGCTGCATGAAATTCAGGCTCGGCGTCGTACTCGGGTTCATCTGCTCATCCAGCCAAGCCTCCAGACCATCCAGGTAGGTGCCCCCACCACTGACGGCTGTTTGCACCTTTGCCGCCACTTCATCATAGAGCGCCTGTGTGCCGCCATAGGTACAGTGGCTCAAGAAACGCCAAATCTCGCGCTCCAAAGCTTCTCCGGTGGGATTCTGCCAGTTCGCAGAGCCCAGTGCAGGTGCATCCAGAGAGTCCGAATCGGGATCGAACTCCGTGGAACCATTCGCCCGGTTGAAATAACCAATGATCTCACCGGAGGGGTTCTCCGTGGTCGTCACATCGATGTAAAGCTGCCCGCCTTCCAGCGCGTCCAGCATCTCCTGATCGGTGACTTTTGTCTGACCGGCTTTGATTTCCCAGCCACGACCCGACACCTGGCCTAACCCAATGTTCAGCAACTCCAAATCCCCACCGATGCGCAAATAAGCTGTGTTCTGAGGTGACGACAAATTGCTAAAGCTAAGGTTGATCAGCGCACTGCTATTATCTCCCGCAACCAATGCTGTGGCCAGTCCCGTCGCCGTGGTGGTGACACCGGCCTCACGCCCGAGATATGCCACAAAGAGACGCCGATTCCCATCCAGCTCAGGATTCGCATCGGCCAACATGACGGTGGCGCTCGCAGGCGTCTCACCCACCAGACCAAAGCTCAGCTTCAAATACTCCGGCACTTCATTGGTCGCATCGACGACGGGATTGATGCTGACCTGAAACGGCGACCCAGGCACACCTGCGCCGCCAGGGATCGTGATCGCGCCCCCCGAGGCCCCCACCACAGTGTAATCGGTGCCTGAGGCATTGGACTTGGTGGCGTTTGGCGCGCCTGGCCCCCCCGTGATCGCGACCGTCAATGGCATGGTGCCAAAGTTGCGCACGAGCTGCACCTTTGCGGGTGCTGAGGCCGGTGTCACCGCCTCACGATCGGCGACTTCATACGCCTCCTCAAAACCCACCACAGGCTCCGCCGTCAGGGACAGCAGGCTGCGCAGCGTGTCACCATCATTGGCCGCGCCACCGCTGGCATTGCTGGGACTCGTGGCCAGTAGGGCACTGGTGCCAGTCTGCCCCTCAGCCCAGTCGCTGATGCCGTCTCCATCAGTGTCCTGATCCTGCGCCTTGATCCGGTAAAACTTCCGCTGCACGCCCACGCCCATCGGCGTCACGAACTGCTTATTCATGCCATCACCCGTCACCGCGGCGCCTTCATTCGTCCAGGTGGCATCCAGCCCCATTGGGCTTGGATTGCTCTGCAATTGATACCTTTTACCCAGCTCCGTCATCACGTTCAGCACCACATTGCTGCCGGCGATCTGCGTGTCTCCCACACGCACACAGTCGGCGGGATTGCGCGGATCTGTTCCGGCGATGCTTTCAGTTAAGTTGGTGCAGCCATCGTTGTCATCATCCTCACCCGGCACCAGCGTCCAGGCATTGTAAACCTGCTGCCAGACGTCATCCATGCCATCCGCATTGTAATCCGTGGCCGCCGTCAGAGGCAGGGTGGCGATGAGCAGACAGCCTGCGGTCATCCAAGAAGGGGCCTTCAGCCGGGTCAGGGCGCGATGCATGATCATGGGAGGGAGAGATTGGGAGCCAAATTCACCGTCTGTGGTGAGTGGTTGGGCAGACGATGAATCTCCGTTTTAACAAAAAGTGACGCAAAAAGTCAATGCTCATTTAAATCACCCACGCAGCCCGCAAGTCGTTCATCCTCAGCGACTTAGGAAAACCCAAGGGCATTTTCACTTTGCACGACACGGGTTTCCCAGGTCAGCCCCCAGGCAGCTCCAGATCACATCACCTGGGATCCGTCTCCTGAAGGCGGCGGCAATGGTTTCTTGGCCGTCACGCTCGGAGCTTTCGCCACCGGTTTTGCGATCGACTTCGGCATAGGTTTGGCCACCGTCACTGCCTGGGCGATGGCCGCCAGCGGTGAACGTGGAGTCGCCAGACGAGCGATGTGCTGCCAAATGGTCAGCTCTTTCAGCAATGGCAGTTCCCGAAGTGTCGCCAGCACCAGCTCACGCGTGGCGGGTGGATCCGTGGGCAGCGCCTCCAGATTGCCCTCTCGCTGCTCGGCCAGCACCCGGCTCAGCGCCCCAAGCAGAGAAGACTCCGCCACGGGCACATGATGAAAGGTGTTTTTCTGACGAAAACTGGTCAGCATTTCCAAAGTGAGTTGTCCGGTGATACCCGCCGCCGCATGACGCAGCAGCAAAGCACCCGCGGGCACGGGCAGCAGCCGCTCCAGCACGGCGATGAAGCTATTGCGCACAGCATCCGTGGTGATCACGCGCACCTGTCCTCCGCCCCACGAGGCCAAAAAGTCACTGCCATCAAAGCCCGGATAGCTGCGCCTCAGGTCCCCTTCCCTCAGTTCCACGGGTTTTCCGGCCATGACCTGGATCAGCTCCCTCACGCGCTCCCCCAGATCCACCGCACTCTCCGCGACGGCATCCGTGGGCAGCGACGCCTGGATCAACTCCAGCAACTTGACCGAAAGCGCCACTTTACCGGGCGATTGCTCGACCCGACCGAGCGATTGTTCGACCCGACCGAGCGATTGTTCGACCCGACCGGGCGATTGCTCGACCCGACCGGACGATTGCTCGACCCGACCGGGCGATTGTTCGACCCGACCGGGCGATTGCTCGACCCGACCGGGCGATTGCTCGACCCGACCGGACGATTGCTCGACCCGACCGGGCGATTGCGAGGCACTACCGGACGATTGCGAGGCATCAACCCGCGCCAGGGCCAGGCCATACATCTCCCCCGCCGCAGCCAGGAGATGCCTTGGGAAAATCGCGCCTCCTGATGTCAGCCGAGTGATCTCTGCCGTTCCAAAAGGGTGGGTCGGCAGGGTGATACCGTCCTTTTTCCGCTGCTCCACCAGGGCGGGCGAGGCAAGACGGGCCATGAGCAGCGCTTCTTTATCCACCGTGGCGATGGGCAGGACATCGGTGACGGGAAGTCGAAATCCGAGTGGGGCCTGCGCATCGGGTTGGCCAATCCGCCCCCGCAGTGCCTGAGTCAGCCCCGCATCCCAGGCCGTGTAACGCTCTGCCACAAGACCAATCAGCACGACCCAGTGCTCACTCTGATCAATGAGGGAAAACAACAGCCGCTGGAACTCATCCAACTGCTCTGCTGTGCTCACCAGATCCAGCTGATCCATGACCAGCAGAAACGGCAGTCCCACTCTCGCGGCCAGCCGTCCGAGAAGCTGGACGACGATGCCGCAGTCCTCACGACGCAGAGGCTCCGGCACGCCGAGAAATTTCAAGTCCGCTTCCGTGAGGTAAGTCGCCCCCGCCAGCCACTGCGCGGCTAGGTGTTCTTTATCCTCACGCAGCACGCTGAGCAGCGCCCGCAACACACTGCGCGGCACCTGCGGGTGATCCTGCTCCAGCGCGAGCACGGCCTGGTGAATCAATTCTTTGCGATCCACGAGTGGCATTGCTGCCCAGGCCACATGCAGATCCGTGAGCGGCACCGACTGCTCAATGAGAGGCTGCAAAAGCGCGTAACCCAACCACCGAAGCTGACTGAACCCAGCCTCCAGACCTCCACTCATCCGCGCCGGATGACGCAGGCTGGCGATCAACCGACTGAGCACAAAGGCCTCCAGGGCACCGGGCTGCAGCGGTGGATTCGGCGCATAGGCATAAAAGACCCGCTCCGCCTCGTGCATCCGCAGCCGAGTGAACAGATGACTTTTTCCACTGCCCCCTGCACCACGGACAAAGCGCACCTGCGTCCGCCGAGTGCTCCTCACCGCCTGCACCGTCTGCGTCAGTTCCGCAAAGGCAGCGGCGTGAATCTGCGGCACATCCACCCACGAGCGTGAACCCCAAAGATCTGACTCGCCAACACTGGTCTGGATGAAGGGATTCAGCGGGAGATAGGACATGGGAGAAGGAAGCTGGCAGAGTGATGAACCAGGGTCGTGGCGGCGGCACGGAGGTCAGCCCTCCATGAAGCACCAGGCGTGCCCAGGTGGACCGAGAGCGAGAGGAATGAGCAGTGCGCGCTCCTCATCAGGCAGGTCCTGAGGACGTTCGCAGGGTTCTAGCAGCACCTGTCCCGCATTGTAAAGCGCCTCCATCATGCTTCGCATTTCCTGAAGATCAGCCGCACCGCCAGCCCAGCTCTGATAACGCCGCCAAGTGAGCAACAGCGGAATCATTTGCGTGCTAGAGCGAGCCCGATCCGCCGCATACCATTCACGCAGTTGGTTAGGCGTGAGCCTTGCAGATAAGAGTGCCTCAACAGCAGGGAGTGCAGGATCGGCATTATCCAACCAATCCAGCAGATCCTCCAGCGTGCAGGGATGCGCACGCAGGCGATTCACCTGGGCAAGCACCAACTTCAGCGCACGTCTCTGAGCAGGCAGCAGCAGGTCTCTCGGCCGTGGCGGGGTCGTTTGCAGCAGCGGCACCGCTTTCGGCAGCCAGTGCAGTTGCCCAGCGTCGATCAGCCCTGTGAGAGCGCTGTCAAAGTGCAGCTGCAGGGCGGCGGGCAGCTTTTTCTGAAGATCGGCAGGTTTCGTCGCCTTTCCCAGTGTCTGAGCCTGGGTGAGCAAGAGCTGCGTGGTGAGCTCCAGCGGAGACAGTGCCGTGTAGCTGAGATCAGCCTGCTTTTTCGGATTCAGCGCCAGAGCGTGCACCTTACCTAGACTAACAAGCGACTCCAGCTCCGCACTGACCTGCTTTTTTTTCAAACCCGACTGCTTCACCAAGGCGGGCAGTTTAAGCGGAAAGAAGCAATCGGTGAGGAGAGAGAGCAGCGTGTCCGACATCGGGCGTGGAAGGGGCGTGACTCAGACCGATTGGGGATCACAGACCCTCAGGCACCTGGCCGACAAAGCGTGGCTCTAGACCGATGTTGGTGAAAATTTCATTCAACTGCGCCAGCGTGATCGTGCCGACCTCATCCATCTCGAAATAAACGAGATCGTGATGGGTATCGACCTTGTAACGAATCTGAGGCAAGAGATCCATCTGCCCACGCAGTTCCAGAAGATTGGATTCCGCACGCAGACCAGGGGCATAGACTTCGAGTTCGATCATGGTTTTTCCAGCGTTTTAGCGGAAGCACTGCGGGCCGACCAGGAAAAAGAAAGCGATGGGGAACGAACGCAGCTCTGCGCGAGGGACTGCGGCGGAAGATTCTCGTTGGAAGCCAGCGCTTCGAAGCGTTCTTATTCACGTAAGAGCGGTTGTAATGATTCGCCTCGCCCTAAAACATCCTCAGCCCAGCGCCCTCCGTCATGTTTGAAAGCCGCAAAGCTCCCCTCGCTACTGGACACGTCTTTTTCTGGCGTCTGCTGCGCTTCGTCGCTTTCGCTCAGATCATCGCCTTCATTGCACTGAGCCTCGGCGTGATGGGGTATCATTACATCGCCGAATTTAGTTGGATCGACTCCCTGCTGAATGCCTCCATGATCCTCGGCGGCATGGGCCCGATGGGGGAGCTGAAGACCGATGCGGCCAAACTCTTCGCCAGCGCCTATGCTCTCTTCAGCGGACTCGCCTTCATCACCATCAGCGGCATCATCCTTGCGCCCGTCGCGCATCGCGTACTGCATGTGTTTCACCTCGACGAAGAAGATCTCAACCCCTCATGAATACACCTGAACGCGTCGTCATCCTCGGAGCCAGCGACAAACCGGATCGTTATGCTCACAAAGCTCAACTCATGCTCGCCGAACACGGCCATGAGGTCGTTCCCGTGCATCCACGCCTGCAAAACATCGAAGGCGTGTCCGTCGTGCCCGATCTCTCTTCGGTCACAGGCGCGGTAGATACCGTGACGATGTATGTCGGCCCCGCGATCTCCTCCGGTCTCACAGAAAAGCTCATCGCCCTGAAACCCAAACGCGTGCTCTTCAATCCCGGTTCCGAAAACCCCACGCTGGCCAGTGCCCTGAACGCCGCCCAGATCGCCACCGAAGAAGCCTGCACCCTGGTCCTGCTGCGGACTGGACAGTATTGAAATGGCTTCTTGGCACCCTCTAACAAGTGCCGCATACTGACTCTGCCATGTCCCGAGAATCAACTCCCCTTCCTCGAATAGATCGCACCATGAGTGTGTTTGCTTCCCATGCGCAAGCGGAGTCCCAAGAGCGCCGCGAATGGCACGCCATGTCCCCCTCCAAGCGTTTGCAAGCTGTGGAAACCCTGCGGCAACTGAATCACTCAGACTATGATCCCTCTACCGCACGA
>JAIXVB010000402.1 GCA_027483245.1 Verrucomicrobiaceae bacterium
GAGTGGGCCAAGTTGGGCGCGGAGTGGGCCAAGTTGGGCGCGGAGTGGGCCAAGTTGGGCGCGGAGTGGGCCAAGTTGACCGCCGGGTGGGCCAAGTTGAGTGCCGGGTGGGCCAAGTTGAGCGCCGGGTGGGCCAAGTTGGGCGCGGAGTGGGCCAAGTTTACGGGCTAAAGCCCGAACGACGAACTCCTGTGGTCTTGCCTGCACCAGGGCATTCTCGCCCTCCGGTGTCCAACCTGGAGCCCTGTTCTCTGAGCCTGGTGACCTAAGGAGATTTTCCTTAAAAGTCACTTTGAATTGGTTGCCTTTGGCCCATGATCTCGAGGGGCACTGCATTCAGGGTCCGATAACTGCTCATCTTCTTTCCACCGATGAAGAACGTTTCACTCCTCGCCTGTGTCTTTTTCGTGCTCGGCTGTCTCCCGGCCTCCGCCATCATCATCGGCGTGGAGACGTTTGATTACCCGAACGGTCCTCTTGCCGGTCAGACGGGCGGCACCTTTTGGGATTACAAGAACACCGCTCCCGCAGGCCGCTCCGGCACGGCGTCTTCTTGGAGTAATCTCAGTGGCGCACCCGACGTCACCTCCGGGCAGTTGGTCACTTCCGGCAATGGCACGGTCAAGCGGGCCTACAATGGCAACACCGAGGCTGACGGCGCGATCAATGACGCCAACGTGGCCAAGACCGTTTATTACCGCGTCAATGTCACCACCGGGCCCAGTGTCACGGCGGGGGACTACTTTGGCATCAGTTCCATGGACGGTGGCACGGAGAAGTTTTACTTCGGCAAACGCGGCAACTTCGTCAATTGGGGCGTGGAGGAAGTGGGTGTGGCCGCCAGCGATGGCAACCTCGACGCCCGTCCGAACACGACCTACACCCTCGTGGTCCAGGTCGATCTCCCTGGCGACAAGATCCGCCTCTACGTCGATCCCAACCTCCGTGCCGAGCAGAGCGCCAACACCCCGACTGCCAGCCTGACCTACAACGGCACCGCCGCCAGCACCGCCGTCCGCTTCGCCGCTGGCACCGCCGTCCGGTGGGACAATCTCGTCATCGCCACCACCTGGGAAGAACTCCAGGTCACCGTCGTCACCACGCTCGCCGATGAAGACAATGGCACCCTCGGCGGCGGCACGGGCGTCTCCCTGCGGGAGGCGGTGAAGTATTCCCCCACCGGTAGCCTCATCACCTTCGCTCCCGGCCTGTCCGGGAAAACCATTTTCCTCAATGGCACGCAAATGGAAGTGCCCACCGGCCGCAGCCTCACGGTGGATGCCTCGGCCCTACCGAACGGCATCACGCTGGATGGGAACAACGCCTCCCGGCATTTTCAGGTGCAGAGCGGGCGATCCCTTACTCTGCGAGGCCTCACGCTCACGGGTGGAAACTCCGGCGACGACGATGGCGATGGCGATGGCGGATCGATCAACAACAATCGCGGCACGCTGCTGCTGACGCAGTGCACCTTTTCCGGCAATGTCTCCCAGCGTGGCGGGGCGATTCGCAACGATGGCACTGCCGTCCTCACGCACTGCACCTTCACGGGAAACTCCGCACGCTATGGCGGGGCCGTTCTGACGAACGGCTCCAGCCCCCAGACCACCCTCTTCCACTGCACTTTCACGGGAAATCGAGCCATTGGCACCTTGAGCATTCACGGTGGTGGGGCCATCGATCACTACCGCGGTTCACTCACCATGACGGGCTGTATCCTCGCGGGGAATACCGCCGCATCTGGGATCGGGCCGGACTTTTGGAAAGAATCCACCCTCACCTCCGCCACGAAATGCCTCATCGGCGATGGAGCGGACTCCACGCTGACGAATGGCGTGGATGGCAACCTCGTTGGCACCACCGCCGCGCCCATTGATGCCAAGCTCTCCCCCCTCGGCTACTTCGGCGGGCCGGTGCAGACCATGCACCCGCTCATCGGCTCCCCGGCCATTGATGCGGCGGGCAGCACCAATCCCGGCGGCACGGATGCCCGGGGCTTCCCGCGTTTTGTGGATGGCAGTGACACTGTCTCTGGGACGCAGCTCGACATCGGCGCGGTGGAGGCCGGGCCCGCTTTGCTGGTCACCCTGGCCACTGATTTTGGCAGCGGCGGCAACTTGCGGACACGGATCGCCAACGCTGGAATCTTCAATGAACCCGGCGTCCGCATTGTCTTCGATCCCGCCGTTTTCCCCGCCTCCACCATCACCCTCAACAGCAACCAACTGACCCCACCCGCAGGGAAAGCGATTTTCATCGACGCCTCCAACCTCTCCGGCCCCGTCACCCTCTCCGCCGGAGGCAACAGTCGCGTCTTCAACATCCCCGCCACCACCACCTTGGCCATGCACTCGGTAAGGATCGTGAATGGGAACCCAGGTTCTGCCAACGGGGGAGGAATCCTGAATGAGGGCACCTGCACAATGATGTTGTCCGTGCTCAGTGGCAACCTTACCAACTTGGGGGGCTGCGGCATCTACAATAACGGCACTTGTAAACTTATTTCCACAAGTCTGAGCGCTAACACTTGCAGCGGTAACGGTGCCGGCATCTTCAATAACGGCACATGCAGTGTGATCTCCTCCACCGTCAGCGGTAACAAATGCTCCGGCAATGGCGGCGGCATCTTGAACAACGGCACCTGCAATGTGATTTCCACCACCATTGCGGAGAACGATAGCGGCCGTGGCAGCGGCATCTACAACGCGGGCGGCATCTGCACAGTGATCTCCTCTACGCTCAGCAGCAACTTTGGAAGCGGCATAACCAACGAATCAACCGCCACAATGACGGTCCAATCCAGCATCGTGGCTGGAAATGAAGTCGAGAATACCGACGACGACTTCAGCGGCATCAGCGGCAACAACTTCTTGTCAGGCGACCCGCTTCTCCTACCCCTCGGCGACTACGGCGGCCCTACGCAGACCATGGCCTTGCTCCCTGGCAGCCTGGCGAGGGGTGCTGGAGGGGCCAGCGCACGCACCCCCGACCAGCGCGGCTTTCCCATCGTCGGCACGCCGGACATCGGCGCGTATGAGGCGCAGATCGGCCCCATTGAGGATGTGAACTTGATCGAGAACGCCGCAGCGCCGACGCGGAACTTCAGCGTGGGCCAGATCGGTACGCTCACGGCCAGCTCCACCAATACCACCCTCGTCCCGGTGGGGAACATCGTCATCACTGGCACGGGAGCCAGCCGTAGCATCACGGCCATGCCCGCACAGAGCCAGTTCGGCAGCGC
>JAIXVB010000470.1 GCA_027483245.1 Verrucomicrobiaceae bacterium
CACATTCATGAGAGTGACATCGCCTGGCTGAACAAACATCGGAAGCGCGATGATCTGCCGCTGCTGACACCGAACTACACGCGGGTGGATGCGGAGAAGTGCCTGCATCAGTTTGTGACGCTGAGTTATGACCGGAGCATGATGATCGCCGATGGAGTGCGCATCACGTTCATCGATGCAGGCCACATCCTGGGCAGTGCGCAGGTGGTGTTGGATCTGGAAGATCACCTGACGCGGCGGAAATGCAGGCTGCTCTTCAGTGGCGATGTGGGGCGACCTGGGAATGATCTTTTGGAAGAAGCGGCACCCTGTGAAGGGGTGGACTACGTGATCATGGAGAGCACGTATGGCGGCCGGAAACATGAGCTGGCGGCGCAGACGTCCGAGCACATCTGCACGCTGATCAATGAGATCCAGAAGCGTGGGGCGCGGCTGATCATTCCGGCCTTTGCGGTGGAGCGGACGCAGCAGTTGCTGTACACGCTGGATAAGCTGCGTGCGGACAATTGTTTCAAGCCAGTGCCGACCTTTGTGGACAGCCCATTGGCGGTGCGGGCGACGGAGATTTTTCGTCTCCACATTGAGGACCTGAAGCCAGAGGTGAGGGACGCAGTATTCATGCGGGACGATCCGTTTGGCTTTGAGGGACTGCGGCTGGTGCGGAGTGTGGATGAGTCGAAGGCCCTCAATGAGATCAAAGGACCGGCGATCATCATCTCCGCCTCAGGCATGGCGGAAAGCGGGCGCATCCTGCACCATCTGCGCAACAATGTGGGGAACGCGAACAACATCCTGCTGTTCGTCGGTTACTGCGCGGAGAACACATTGGGCTGGAAGCTGCGCAGTGGCCAGAAGAAGGTGAGCATCCTGGGAGATGAGTTCACCGTGAGGGCAGAGATCGAGACGCTGGATTCCTTTTCAGGGCACGCGGATCACGATGAACTGCTGGCTTACTTTGACCGCATCCAGGGACCAAAGCGTCGTGTCTTCTTGGTCCATGGCGAGCGGGAGCGCTCAGAGATCTTGTGTGAAGCGCTGAAGGATCGCCACCCCGAGGGGCAGGTCGAGGTGGCGAATCTGATGCAGACGGTGGAGTTGTGAGGCTGGCGGTAGAGTCAGCGTTTCTTGGCGCTGGCTTCACGCTCTTTCATGAGCTTTTGATAGCCCATCTGAATGAAGCTGAAGTCGCGGCAGTGGGCCTTGCAATCCTCCAGCGTGATGAAGTCATAGGTGAGCAGGTGCATGAGGCTGTCATCAATGGTGTGCATGCCATCGCGCCCGCCGATTTGAATCAGGCTGGGCAGTTGCTGGAGGCGCTGGTCGCGGATGCAACCGGCGATGGCGTTGTTCATGACCATGACCTCGGTGGCCATGACGCGGCCTTCGCCATCAGGCCGGCGAATGAGGTGCTGGCTGATGATGCCGCGTAGGCAATGGCTGAGCTGGGCGGCGACGTAGTCTTGCTGCTCCTTCGGGTAGCTGTCGAGCACGCGGGTGATGGTGCTGGGCACGTCCATGGTGTGCAGGGTGCTGATGACGAGATGCCCGGTCTCGGCCGCGGTCAGGGCGGTGCGCATGGTCTCGATGTCACGCAGCTCACTGACGGTGATGACATTGACGTCCTGGCGCAGGGCGCTTTTCATGGCCTTGGCGAATTCATGGGTGTCAAAGCCGACCTGGCGCTGGCGGATGAGGCTCTGGCCGTGATGGAAGACGAACTCGATGGGGTCCTCAATGGTGACGATGTTGCAGGAGCGCTCACGGGCGATGGTTTGGGTCATGCTGCAGAGCGTGGTGGTTTTACCGCTGTTGCTGACGCCGGTGATGAGGATGAGGCCGTCTTTAAACTCGCACATGCGCTGGACCGTGGGGCCGTGGCCGAGCTGGGTGAGCTCTGGGATGCTGTCTGGGATGTAGCGGAAGTTTCCCTCGATCCGCCCCATGGCAAAGCAGGCATTGCCACGGAAGCGACCGAGATTTTCCACTTCGATGGCGAAGTCGAGTTCCCATTCCTGCTCCAGCTTGGCTCGCTGCGTGTCTTTTAGACCTCCGAGCACGAGCTCGCGCACATCCAGGGCATCGAAGACTTCATCGGTCACCGGAGTCATGCGACCATGCAGACGCATGGTGGGTGGTGCCCCAGGAGAAAGGTGCAAATCAGATGCGCCGGCCTGCATGGCCATCGCTAGGTATTCGATGAGATCGTATTGGCGCATAAGCGTTGGGAAGGTGCGCGATTTAATCCTACGCTTCCCTGAATGTCGAACGAAGAACAGGGAATCTCATGTCATCATCGTGTCTGGGGTATCACTTTGAGGATGAAGCCAGCCATTGCTTGCAGTGAGGCGTATCTGGCAGCATCGGTTTTTCTATCTATGAATCCCTCTCCCAACATCGGCGTTCTCGGGCTCGGCATCATCGGCAGTCGTGTGGCTGACAACCTGCGCCAAGCGGGCTACCCGGTGACGGTGTGGAGCCACACGGCGCGTTCTGTGCCAGGAGCCGTGGCCACACCCTCCGCAGTGGCGACTGAGGCCAAAATCCTACAGTTCTTTGTGCGCGATGGTGAGGCTCTGCTGAAAGCGCTGACCGACATGAAGTCCGCGCTGACGGCGGAGCACATCGTGATGAATCACGCCACGGTGAGCAAGGCGGCGACCCTGGCCGCTGCAGCTCTGTGTGCGGAAGCGGGCGCGGCATTTCTGGATGCGCCGTTTACCGGCAGCAAGATGGCGGCGCAGAATGGCAAGCTGGTCTATTACATCGGCGGTGCACCGGAGCTGCTCGAACGCGTGCGACCGGTCTTGGAGGCGAGCTCGACCAAGATCCTGCCGCTGGGAGAGATCGGCGATGCGATGGTGCTGAAGATCGTCACCAATCTGGTCAGCTCCATCACCGTGAAAGCGCTGGCAGAGGCGGCTGCGATCACCAAGAGCCAAGGCATCCCGCTGGAGCATCTGCTGAGCGCGCTGGAATCCAACGCCAACTTCTCTACCCTGGTCGGCATGAAACTGCCGACGATCATCAAGGGCGACTTCGATCCGCATTTCTCCCTGCGGAACATGCTCAAGGACGCTGATTTCGCCCGTGAGCTGGCGCAGGAGGCAGCCTTGGACACGCCCGCCTTAGAAGTGACAGCGGCTGCGATGCGTGCTGGAGTGGTCGCAGGGCAGGGGGATCTGGATTTCTCAGTCATTGGAAAGGTGGAGGCCTAAATCAACATGGACGCGACTCGTTTTCAGACCCTCACGACTCAGGGCGGCCTTCTCGATCTTACCCCACGAGCACGCTGGCAGCTCAGTGGCGCGGATCGGGTGCGTTACCTCAATGGGCAGGTGACTCAAGATGTGCGCCGCGCGAACGCTGCCGAGACCCTTTACGCCTGCGTGACCAATGCCAAGGGGCGAATCGAAGGGGATGTGTTCATTCACGCGGCACCCGATGGGCAGAGCCTGCTCATCGATGCGGCCCCGGAATTGCGCGAAACTTTGGGCCTGAGACTGGAGAAATACATCATCGCCGACGACGCCGTGCTGGAGGATGTGACGGA
>JAIXVB010000650.1 GCA_027483245.1 Verrucomicrobiaceae bacterium
AAATTTTCAGTAAATTATCTGGAAATCATAAATACAACCATGAGCACAAAGGGCATCTCTATCTGGTCCATCGCCACTCTGGTGACGATTTCTTCACTCACCTCCTGCTCCCTGGTCGATCTTCAAGAGGAAAAAAGAGCCGCCGTGATTCCGGTTCAAGGCACCCCTCTTCAGCCAGGTGTGCGCTATGAAGTTCGCAAAGCACTCACCGCCGGAGTGCCCTTCCGACCCCAAGAACTGAAGCGTTATTATTTCGTCATGAAAAGTCAGCGGCCACCGCTCATGGCTGCCGCGGCCAGATCGGGCAGCACCCTGAACGTGCGGACGACCGCCTACTGTCATGATGAAAATGATCACATCGTTTATGGGGTCAAAAATGCCCTCGGCACACCGTTGAAATTCGGCTCCGTGCGCAGTGCCGCCGCGGATTGGTCACGTTATCCGGTGGGCACACGCTTCCGCATCGCGGGTCAGCCCGATGTGGTTTATGAAGTTGATGATTACGGCAGTGCGCTGGTCGGCACAGGCACCATTGATCTCTACAAACCCACGCAGGGCATGATGAATGATTGGGGGGTCCGCCATGTGGACATCGAAGTGCTTCAATGGGGTTCCTTTCAGCGCAGTATGACCATCATGAAAGATCGGATGAAATGGCCACACGTCCGGCGCATGGTCGAAGACATCGAGACCAGGGTCTATCAGGCCACTACGAATGGCTTCCGTGGCCCAGTGACGGCCTCACTCTAAGGGTTGGATGAAGGATTGCTGAGAGGTTGGGCCTTTCACTGGCGTTTCACCGCCCACACATGCGTCCCCTCTTCCTCGCTCTTCTGCTTGCCGTTCCTGCCTTGGGTCAGACGAGCCGCCCGCCGCTCTCGCCGACGGGTCTTCTCACGGCGCTTCAAGCTGCCGATGCGGGGACTTCCCGTGAACTCCATGACCGAGTGGTGCGGCTGTTTGGTCGGCAAAACCTGTTGTCTGGAAAAGCTGCGGCTAAGATCGAAGCCACGACAGCCGCGTGGGCTCTCATGGACATGCAGCCTGGCCGAGTGGTGCGGGAAAATGGCACGGTCCTTGGAGACATGATCCCGCTGGGCACGGATGGCCTTCAAGTGCTGGTGCTGAAGCTGCCGAATTTTCAAGAGTTCGGATATCGGATCGAAGTCGGTGGCGTGACACGCGTCGGTGGCAAGGTGCATGTGGAGCACTTCGATTACACCGTCGATAGCCAGCGCCAACCCAACGTGCCGGTCGGTCGATTGGAACGTTTTGAATGGGATCAAAGCAGCATCTTTCCAGACACAAAGCGTTCAGTGACTGTTTACATCCCGCAGCAATACCAGTCAGGAAGTGAGGCCTGCCTGATGGTCTGGCAGGATGGCTCGCGTCACGTCGATCCCACGGGCTCCATGCGCGCCTCGGTGGTTTTTGACAATCTCATTCATCAAAAGGACATGCCCATCACCATCGGCGTCTTTGTGGATCCCGGTCGTAAATCCCAACAAAAGTCAGGTGATAAACCGGGCAATCGCAGTTTGGAATACGACAGCTTGGGAGATGCTTATGTGCGCTTTTTGCTGAACGAGATTCTGCCTGAAGTGCAGCGGCGTTATGGCGTAAAGTTTCGTCCTGAAGCTCAAGCTCGTGCCATCGCGGGTGGCTCCTCAGGCGGCATCTGCGCCTTCACTGCAGCTTGGGAGAGGCCTGATCAATTTCACAAAGTCCTCAGTTGGGTGGGCACCTTTGTGGACATCCGAGGTGGCAATGCTTACCCCTACTTGCTGCGCATCACGGAGCGCAAACCGATCCGCGTTTACCTGCTGGATGGTGTCAATGATTTGGACAATCAGTTTGGCAACTGGCCTCTGGCAAATCGCATGATGGAAGCCAGTCTGAAGTTCATGAACTACGATCATCGCGTGGATTGGAATGAGTGTTTCCATGGCAGTCGTGGCATGGCTCCGAGCTTGCCCGAGGCTCTTCGCTGGCTGTGGCGTGATGTGAAGTGATGTCAGGAACGGCCCGTTGATGGTGTGATTTCCTCCGTCCTTCTTGACCCTGGAGTTCACACCTCTACGTTCGGTTTTCTTTTCACCGAATGTCAGAAGTCCTCAGCCTGCCAGAACTCGAGTTGCGCGTCCTTGAACTCATCCGCAACGAAGTCCTCGAAACCCCATCTGGCTTCAGCGTCGCTTCTGATCTGTTTGAGGCAGGCCTCGACTCCATGGCCATCATGCAGCTGCTGCTCTTGCTGGAGGAGCATCACAGCGTGGCGATTCCTGTGGGCAGTGTTTCGCGGGCCAATTTTAAGTCTGCCCAGACCATCGCCGCGCTCTTGGTGACTCAGGGTTATCAGGTCAGTGCCGCCACCGAATCACTGCCGATTCCTGAAGTCGCTCCAGTGGTCGAGCCGCCCCGCGCCGCAGCGCCTGTGGAGCTCGCTCCAGAGCCGCCACTGAGCCGATTGCCGCTTCGTGATTGTGATTTTTTCCTTCATGCCTTTGATGCCATGCTGCGCAAAGGAGGGCAGGGGGGGCACATCGCCCATTCCTTCATCGAGCTGGATCGTGTGCCCGATGTCGGGGCGTTGAAACGGCTCCTCACTGAGCTGCCCACCCGTTTCCCTTTCCCGATTCTCACGGCCAAACTCGAGCGTCCCAGTTTCTTCTCTTTGCCCACCTGGGTTCCGGCGGAAAATCCACGCCCGCTGCTTTTGCATCTGTGGACTGAGGCGACCTCCCCAGGCCTTCTGGCAGACCAGGGAGCGCAGGTTTTTAGCGATCTCCAAACCCAGCTCGATGACATCATCAATGCCCCGCTTCCTCAACACCGCGACGGTTGGGAAAATGTGCGTTTTGACCTCGTGGAAAAAGCCGATGGCAGCTGCGTTTTTGTGTTTTCCTGGAGTCATCTCATCATGGATGGCATCGGTGCCGAATACTTCCTCTTGGAGATCAATCGCCTTCTCGGGGGCAAGAGTGAACCCGTGCCCGCCTTTGATCTCACCGATCTGTGCGATCCCCGTGGCTGGGGCGAGCGCTGGAACACGGCCAAAGTCATGCCGACCTTCTTTGACAGCATCATGGAGCGGCCCTTTGAGGCGCTCGGCTCAGCGAAGCTCAGTGCAGGTCGCGCGCATTTCCAGGTCATCACTCTGACGGAGGCGCAGACGCTGGAGGTATCGCGTCGCAGTGCTGAGGTGTCAGGTCCGCTGATCAACATGCCCTTTCATCTCGCCTGTGCCATGCGGGCGCATCACCGCGTGTTCCAGCATCGTGGGGTGGAGCCAGAGTCGCTGCTGTGCTGTGTTCCCGCTCAGGTGCGCCGCAAAGGTGCTCGTGGGCCCCTGTTTCAGAACCATCTGACCATGTTCTTTTGCAATCTGCTGGCTCAGGATCTGGTCACGCTGGACAGCGCCGCCCGTTCTCTTCAGCAGCAGCACACGCGCTTCCTCAAAGATAAAATCGGCGATGCCTT
>JAIXVB010000079.1 GCA_027483245.1 Verrucomicrobiaceae bacterium
TGAGCTGATGCGCCATCCCGAGTAGGCATCGGCGTTCCTTGATTCCATATCAGCGGGCCAAAGCCCGAACGACGAACGCTGGCAAATCCGACCTCAGTCCACGGCGGTGATGGCGTGGGTGTAAGTGTAACTGCGGATGCTGCCGTTGATGAAGGCAGCATGGCGCACCTGAAGGGGGCCGGTCAGGGCGCTGGGGATACCGACGCTGACAATGCCGGGCTCATTCTGACCGTAGAGAGTGGCGCGGACCTCGGGCCCGGTGCTGGCACGGAAGAAGGTGCCCTGAGCAGGATCCGTGATTTTAAACCGGAGGTCACTGCCACGCAGTTGGATGATGTTGGCGGGAGTGTAACGATCCACCGCGTGGGTGGTGATGTCGATGATGCTTTCGATGCTGGGGGTGATGAGCCCGACCTCCCCGAGACTCTGAATCGACAGGGTGCTGCGCCAATGACGGACCCTTTCTGCGGAAATGGTCAGGGCGATGTCAGCGTTGATGTCATCGGGCGTGTGGAAGGCACCCGGAGAAGCCTGGTTTCCGCCGCAGGTGGGGCGAAAGGAGAAACAGCCGTAGAGGTCTCTGGACCAGTCAGAGCCACTGGCGCTGAGCATGATCTTGTCAAACAGCAGGTTAATGACGTCCTCAACCTGAGCGGGTGTGATGCTCAAAGCGGTGGCGATTTCGGCGGTGATGGCGGCTTGATCCACTTGATTGGCACGGACAGCACGGGCAGTGAAGCCTCCGTTGGCCAGAGGACCGACATTGTATTTGAAGGTAGGCATGTTGAGTGGGGTAGCGGGGGTTGTTTGGGGGGGACGAGCAGCCCGGTGAAAGGGCTTCTTGGGGGTTGGCGGATTCGGAGGCACAGGCTGACTCTTGTCCCAGCGCGCAGCGGGATGATCCCAGGTGAGGGTGGGTTGATCCCAGTTGAGAGCGGGGTTTGGCATGAGTCGGTGTGTGTTGTGAGCCTGAAGAGGACAGAGAGAGTGAAACCCCCACATGCATGGTCACGGTGGGTATTCGATAGGCCCCCCGCCCTCTCCAGACGAGACCGAGCATGAAGGTTTGCCTGACCCTTGGCTATCCGTAGAAATACGTGTTTTAAGACAAACACCTTGGCGATACCCATCTAATCAAGCGCACGGTTCTTTTTCGATAGCAGCGACTTAGTAGAAGATCGGCTCATCGGTTCCTCAAGCTTGTCAGGAGGTGAGCTCAAGGGCCTGTGTTGCTGGGACCGAGCAAGCAGGAACACGGGCTGGAAGGCGTGTGCTACTTGAGGGAGCGCGGAGGGCGGCGGAGTTTGGGAGCTAGAGCAGCGGCAGCGGTGCGGTTCTCCACTTTTAACTTCGCCAAAATGTGCCGAACATGGTCGGTGACAGTGCGGTAGCTGATGCCCAGGATGGCAGCAATCTCGCGGTCTCGCTTGCCCTCACAGATCCAGTGCAGGACATCGCTCTCCCGTAGGCTAAGGCCCTCATACTTGGGGATAGGAGGCGCTGTTTCCGAGGTGAATGTCACCTGAGTCTTGGTCTGACTCGGACTGCCAGGGAAGTGCTGAAGGATGGCAGCGTTGCGAATCAGGAGGCTGGCAAAGGAGCGCTCCTGATCCGTGAAGGATCCGCCCCTGGCTCGAGTCAGGCGCAAGACGCACCAATGAGGCGAGGCCGGCCAGGTCAGGGCAAGCTGATGCTGGACTTTGCGCAAGCGCGGTGTTGCAACAGGGCGATCGAGAGGCGAGCAAGCGGCGAAGCCAAGAAGGTCACGGATCTGCGCGGAGGTGGGTTCTCTCGGAGGTTTCTGGGGCAGAAAGGCCAGAGGCACCGGCAGCCATTCACGCACGCAATCGGGGGAGATGACCTGCGGAGCCGAAGACAGAGGCACTTGGGTCAATCTGGGGCGCCCTTCAGCGCGAACCTGCCAGAGTTCCAGAGAAGTGGTGTCCTTTGGGAATAAACGCAGCGCAGCCTCGAAGAGCTTTTCATGAAAGGATGACTCCCGGGGGAGGTGAAGAATTTCCAGAGCCTGAGCAAGCCGTTGGACTCCTGACTCCCTGGAAGATACTTGAGGCATACGCGAACAATCAATGGATTTACCTATCGTCATGGATGCTAAGAGGAGGGAAGGAAGTCCAGCCAAAGTTGCCAATCAGAGACAAATTTGTCCGCCGATGGGTGATTATTCACCCTCACTGAAAACCAAATGAATCCGCTCGAAGACGGCAATCGAAGAACTGAAGGCTTCTCCCTCAGTCGCAATCACCCCATGTCTCTCCCCCGCATCGCCATCATCGGAACAGGTATCTCAGGCTTGGGCTGCGCCTATTTCCTGCATCGTCGATACGACATTACGCTGTATGAAGCGGGCGACTACATCGGCGGGCACACGAACACGGTGACGGTGACCGAGGATGGACAGGAGCTGCCGATCGATACGGGGTTCATGGTGTTCAATCACCAGACCTATCCCCTGCTCTGCCGACTGTTCAGGGAACTGGGCGTGGAGACGAAGCGGACGGACATGTCCTTCAGCCTGAAGCACCTGCCCACTGGCTACGAATACAATGGCAAGAACCTGGACACGATCTTTGGCCAGCGACGCAATGCGCTGAGTCCCCGGTTCTGGCGCTTTCTGCTGAAGATTCAGCGTTTTAATAAGGAGACGGTGGCGGCGATGAATGACCCGCGGTTCGAGCACATGACCCTGCGGGAGTATGCGCTGGCACGGGGATATGGGCAGGACTTTCTCGACCTCTACGTGATTCCGATGGGCAGTGCCGTGTGGTCCACCCCGCCGGAACTGATGATGGAATTCCCGGCCCGGACTTTGATGCACTTTTGGTTCAACCACGGTTTCCTCGGCATGGAGACGCGGCACCCCTGGTGGACTGTGGTGGATGGATCCCGCCAGTATGTGCGCAAGATGGTGCCTCCCTTCCGGGATCGTATCCGCCTGAATTCACCGGTGGGGCTGGTGGAGCGGCGTGAGGGCAAGGTGCTGATCCATCGCCAAGGCCATGAAGCGGAGGTCTATGACAAGGTGATCCTGGCCACCCATGCCCCCACTTCGCTGAAGCTGCTGCTGCAGCCCACCGCGCTGGAGCAGGAACTGCTCACGCCTTTTCGATATCAACCGAACACGGCCACGCTGCACACCGATGCGAGCTTCATGCCGAAGACGCGGAAGTGCTGGGCCTCCTGGAACTACCACATCGAGTTCGACAAGTCCGGAGTCATCCAGCCGAGCACTCACTACTGGATGAACCTGCTGCAAGGGGTGTCGAA
>JAIXVB010000307.1 GCA_027483245.1 Verrucomicrobiaceae bacterium
GAACCTTGAACAACAGAGTCAGAATCTGTTATGTTACCATTACACCAAGGGGTAGTAGTGTGAGCGGTCGATAAATTACACGCTTGGCAGAGAGTGCAAGGGATGTGTCATTTTTGTTCCCCCCCCGAAGAGTCAGACGGCGATTAGAGCGTCTTCAAAACATAGTCCCAGACATACAGCACGCTCCAGGTCAGAAAGCTGCACACCCCGATGTCCAGCAAACCAAAGCGATTCCAAACAGGACTCACCAGAGGCTTGACCACTTTCTCAGGGGTATCGGCAGGTGGAGGTGCATTGAAGCTACCGTCCACAGAAGTCAGCGCAGGGCCTGCGGACTCTTGATCGCTCTGCTCCGCGGCCCGACTCAACTGTTCAGCACGCGACAGACGATGCATGGCAGCAGCCACCGCAATGAGGAGGAAATACTCAGCGTGATACTCGCGATTGATCATCCAACTGGAAACCACATACCCCGCTAGCATGACGACCACACAGCGGCGGCAACGTTCCCGGACATCGTCCTCCCGCGTGTAGGGGTAAATCGTCAGCGCCGTGTGCATCACACACCACAGACCTGCGATGAAGATGAAAATGCCATAGATGCCGAGATCACCGCCGATCTGCACATAGCTGGAATGGGTGGCCTTGATAAAGGACTCCCCTTCCCACTGCACCCAAGCGACGAACTGTCTCCAACCTTCTCCGGTTCCATCTTGATGGACAATGTTGCGTGCCATTTCCCAGGCCATGAGACGTCCTTGAACCCCTTCGTTTTCTCCCAGGGAACTCATCTCCTGCATGCGCGGAAGGAAACTCAGCGCCGACAATCCAAGCGTCGCAGCTGTCGAAATGGCAAAAATCTGCACCACACGCGGCCGACCGGTGACAAAAAGCAGCACCACCAAACCCGCCCCCACCAAGAAGGACCCCTTCGATTGAGTCATGTAGGTGCAGTAGCCCGCGAGGAGAGCCGCCAACGGAAAATAAACTGCACGGCCCATCACCGTACCCTTCCAGAAAAACAGCAGATAACTCAATGGAATGGCCACCACGACGCTGTGGCCCAGAGAATTTGGATTATTGTGCAACCAGGTGCCGATGCAGAGACGACCGTAAAAGATCTCTGTCATGTCCTTCGCGCCCGTGAAGTCCACCCCGTAAAGACTCAACACTGCTATCGCCGCAACCGACAAAAGCATCAGATTCCAAAACCGCAGGAACTTCAACACCAAGTCCCAAGTTGTCAGCGAGTGGAGAGTCAGAAAGTAGAATGAAACTGTCGGCAAAAAGGCCATGATCATCCCTTTGATGGTCGGGCCCGTCCAAACGACATAGGCATAATAAATCAGCATCAACCAGTCATGGGGACTGCGTAGCAAGCCGGGCAAAACGGAACGACTGCGCGTGGACAGAATGCTGATAAACCACCCCAGAATGATGGGTTTAATAATGTTAGCACCCACAAGGCTAGGTATCCAGTCTTGTGGGCGGATGTAATAAACAAAGAGGAAAATGATCGCGAAGCGAAACTCCATGCACTGAGAGATAAAAAACCGTAACAGTGCTGTCATTTGCTTAATCTACAAGCGACGGAATCGCTAACTTTAATCATCGATTGTGATAAAGCGCAGCATATGCGTCCAGCGTTTTTTCAAGATCATGATGAACTTGGACATGATTGAGCGCAGCCCTGGAAAGTTGCCGCCCCAAGTCAGGCTCATTGGCCAACCGATTCATGCCCGCCCCCAGGGATTCGATCGTCTCCGCGGTCAGCAGATAATCGGTGCCTGGGATACCCAACTCAGCAGCACGCCCAATAAATGGAGTGGTCAATACCGGCAAACCACATGCCATGGCCTCCAACAAAACATTCCCCAGACCCTCATTCAGTGAAGCAAAAGCAAAAACATCCGCAGCCCTGAACCAGCTTTCAGGCTCCTGCGTTTCATCCATAAAAAAGATCGTTCGATTGAGCTGATCTCCAGCCAAGGCGAGGAGCTCTTGCTGGAATTGCGTCTGAAATGAGGCTTCACGCATGTCTTGCATCGTGGGTCTCAAAACCGGTCCCACGAGGTAGAGCCGAGCCATGGGATTGCTCGCCCGCATCTGATGAAAAGCTTGAATCAGCCAGTCCACACGTTTGCGCGGCGTCATCACCCCCATGTAAAGCAATGCATGTGCGTTCTGCGCGATGCCAAGTCGAGCGCGCAGTTCCGCTTTGGACTCCATGCTAACCGGTGAAAATCGCCGAAGATCCACCCCATTACTGATCACCTGAATCTGCCGTCGTGTCGCCCCTAACCGCAGCCGATCATCACCCATGACCGCACTGCTCACGACGATCTTCGAGCACATTCTTTCCGTGAGTCGGCTCAGCATCTGGCCAGCCCACCGTCTTGCCGACACAGGAACGGTCTTTTCTTCCCCCGCTGCCAAAATCGTCACCACCTGCAAAATCCGAACGCCGCGCCTTTTTAAACGCCAGAGAGAGGGGAGCATTGAACTGCGCAATCCGTGAAACTGCACAGCTTTTGGCGCTTCGAATGCGGAGGTCGATTTTGACATCCCAAGAGCTCCTTGAGCCAGAGTCAAATCACTGAGACTTGGCGTCGGATAAGGCAAATAGTGCCGATGAATGGGCAGCCCCTCTTCAACCAACGATCCACACGGCAACGCTGAATCGCGAGTGGTGCACACCACACTGACGTTGATTCCTCGAGCGCGCAGTCCTGGCAGGTAACGCCGAAATCGTTCCGAACCGCCTCCGAGTTCGGGATAGAAATTCCGCATGGCCCAGATCACATGTGACACAGGCACTCCGGGATCTGGGTTTAAGTCAGCCATGTCTGATGCAAACAATGGCTCAACTCAAAGAAGCAAACCGACGGCGTAAATGTCGCCAACAATCACGGGCTCGCGACTTTAATTGCTGGCGATACAAGACTCGGGACACCGTATCCAGCTCAGCCATGAGGTCCACACTCTCAATGCGTGTCTTCAAAGGCCCCTTCACGGTGCGCAGAATACTGACCGCTAAATCGAGATGATGATACAAAATCGCAATCAGAGCGAGCCTAACCAACTTTTTGTCCGGCTCATGCATGTGAGCTGCGATCCAGTGATGATCGCGTAAAAACAAAACATCCGAATGAATGAGCCTACCTCTTGAGTAAGGGACTTGTCCTCCCCAGTGGCAGCCGTGCTCCGCAGGGCGCCGCGTTCTCCAATGACGCTGGAAAATCCAGTCAGCTGCATAAAAACCCAGCCCGCGAAGATGGATTTCCATCTCACTGAACTGCGGTTGATCGAGATACAGCGGGGCAAATTCCACTTCCGCTCGAATGCCGAGCAATCGCTCGCCGACAATCTTTGCCCCCCCTCTCAGAATGGCCAGCTCACCGCCCTGCACATCCACCTTCATGAAATCAGCATCTAGAATTTGATTCTGGGCACAAAAACCATCCAAGGCCTGGACAGGCATCGCGAGCTCACGCACGACTTTAAAATCTTCACCACGTCCCAATTCTGTCACCAAGTCTGTGTTGGGCACCAGTACCGAAGAACAACCTGGCTGCTGACAAAGACGCAGCGTGACCTCTCCATCCGTTTCCCCCAGGGCGACGGGAAAATGCCTTTCGCGCTTCCAGAGTCCCGGATTTCTTTTCGCCTCTGCATTCAGGCGATCACATTCCTCAGAATCTGGCTCAAATCCAATCGCGTCCGTGAAAGCTGCTGCGGGCAAAAAATCACCGAGCAAGCCTCCACGCGATCCAACATCAAGGAGTTCTAAGCCCACCTCAGAGGCCAGCTGTGCGAAAAGGGAGGAACCAAAAAGACGATGAGACTGCGTCATGAAATAAGGATTCTGGAGTCGTTGTCGCTCAGAGCTTGAGACCTAACCGCTGCACCTCGAGCATCAACCTGAAAAATGCAATTCATGGATTATCCACGCTCCATCCGAGGAACATAACTTGCGGTCTCTACGAACCAGCATACTGCTGGGAAAGATGGCAATCAATCGTGACGCATTCGAACTCATCTGCTGGGCCAAACGCCAAAGCCAAAGCCCCTGGGACCAAGTCTTAACGCTCGGGAGACAAGCCGTGGTCCTACAACCTTGGGATTTAACAGACTGGAAAGAAACTTCCGGTGGAAAGCTCGCTTTTGACAGCTTTCTCAACCGCAATGAAGACGCAAGTGCTGGGGAAGAGCTGATCAAGCACCTGGGTGCCAATCATGTGAATTCCATGGATGTCTCAGCCTATGAAGGTGCCTCGATCCTGCACAATCTCAACCAGCCGGTGCCTCAGCATCTCCGCCTCTCCTTTGACATGGTTTACGATGGCGGAACCCTTGAACACGTTTTTGATTATCCTGAGGCCCTCCGCAACGCCCTGAGCATGGTTAAAGAAGGCGGCTGGTTTTTATCCATCACCCCATCGAACATGTGGTGCGGTCACGGTTTTTATCAGCTGGGTCCCGATGTCTTTCGCACCATTCTCACCTCCGCGAATGGCTTTGAACTTCGTTTCATGGCCTTTGCCTTGAGCACCTTCAGCAAAGAATACTGGATCTGGGATCCCGCACCAGGGAAAGAAAACGGTCGATTGGGCACTTTCTCCAAACACCCTGCCTGTCTTCTCATCGCAGCCAAACGCATTTCATCAGCCCTTCCCGAGAAACTGTCCGTTGAACAACCTGATTACGTCAGTCGCTGGGAAAATCCACCCGCCCAGGCACCATCCACAGCCCCCAAACCTGTCGGGTTCGTCCGGCAAATCGCCAGTCGTCTGACAGCAACTCTCCCCTGGTCATTGAGAGGACGGCTACGCCATTGGAACGCTTGGAAAAAAGCAGCCAGTCGTCATGAAGTAGGTCTGCGGAAAACCAACTCCCTGCGCTAAGTCATCGTCCTCGTCCCACAGGCTCTTTTCACCAAGCCTGCTTTGCCCCATGAGACTTGCCCGGACCATGATGACCAGCTCCGTTGTGATGCTGTTAGATCATCTGCTCAAGATGGTTGCCATTTTTTTGGTGACCCCCTGGATGGCGCGGGGTCTTGGTGCAGAGCAATACGGGCTCTGGCTTTTGGCCATGAGCTTGGTAGGTTATCTACAACTCATCGACTTCGGAGTGACCCTTGCGGGTTCACGTTATCTAGCAAGACAGATTGGTGCCAAAAACACGGACCGACTTGCCCAGACGGTGGCCGCTCTCCGCCGCATTTATCACCAACTCGGGCTCTGGTGCCTCCTTGCTGTCCTCAGCCTCATCTCAGCGAGTGCTTGGTTTTTTCGAGCCGAAAGCTGGAGAGACGATCTTCTCAGCATCATCGTCACCTTGGGTCTGGGGACTGCAGTGCGCCTCTGGTGCCGACTTCCTGCGGCCCTGTTGCGTGGCCATCTGGCCTACGCAGCCTTGGTCTGGGCCTCGATCATTCGCACAGTGATTCAAGCCGTCGGTGCCTGGTGGGTGCTGCATGTCGGGGCTGATTTCAAAACCCTCACCCTCACCTATCTCGCCGCGGACTTGATCGAGCTCGGGTTTCAAACCCTCGCCGCGCGCCGCTATCAACCTCTCAAGTCCGCGATTTCAGCAGACTACCGTCAAGAAACGGCGGAAATTTTACGCTACGCACTTCAGAGTTTAGCAGGAGCTGTGGCCACCAGCCTTCGCGGCCAAGTGCCCCCCGTCGCTGTTGCTTGGGCTCTTGGTGTTGCAGCACTGCCCATCTATTCCATCGCCATGCGTTTGGTTGGCGTGGTCGAAGATAGCCTGGGGGCCCTTTTTGGAGGCCAGTGGTTATCTGCCTTTAGCCAGATGGAAGGCAGCGCAGATGCAGAAACCCAAAGGAAAGAATGGATTCAGAGATTGGTGCGATTCTCCGCCGCGCTCGGGACCGCAGCCATTGGCGGCTTGCTGATCCTTGGACGCCCCTTCCTTGAAATTTGGTTAGGGGCCGCCTTTCTCGAAAGCCATTCACTCCTCTTCATTCTAGCCTTCCCCATCGTCATCAACCTAGCGCAATGGCCAGCTCGAGCTCTTATTGCCAGTTCGCCTTACTTTCCCGCGTTCACTCGCTGGTCTTTCATCGGTGGCTGCGGAGTGGCTCTGGGCAGTTTTATAACTGCTCATTTCTGGGGGATCCAAGGAGTCATGTGGCTCTTAGCGGCCCATCATCTGCTTCTCTTTGGCTTCTTGCTCACCCATTACATTGGTCTGATCACCCACCTGACAATGCTCACCTACTGGGCACCTGCCCTGCGCATTATCGCGATCCTCGGAGCTGTGACTTGGATCTATGGCCAGGTCCTTTCAGAATGGTTGATTCCAAAGTACCTCCACCTCCTCGCAATCGGCAGCGGTTACGCCGCAGTCGCAGTCATCACCATTTATCTGTTCGGGCTGAACCGAGAAGAGAGAGCTAAACTAAACAGGACTCTCTTCCGGCTCAAACAATCCTGATCAAACCTTCCTCGTTATCTTGTGAGGATTCACGGACAAAGATTCTTCGGCCTCCCAGTTGGTGTCATAATAGCTCGATGAATAGTAATAGTAGTAGTAGTGATTTCTTCTTTTGGAGAAGTCCACTCGGTTCAGGACAAACCCGTAGAAGTGGGCGCCCAGCTTGCGGAGAGAGGACACGGCATCTTCCACATCTCGGCGCAAAGTAATGCCGGCCTTAACAATCAAAACCACCCCATCCGCGTGATTCTGCAAGAAGGCGGTTTCGCTCAAACCAAGAATCGGTGGGGTATCGAGAATAATTCGATCATAACGACCTTTGAGTTCATCGATGATTTTGCTAAACACCTCCGTGTTGAGCAATTCAGTCGTCCCTGCCAAAACGGGTCCGCGAGGTATCACCCAAAGATTGTCCGCTTCTGATTTATAGATGCAATCATCCAACTTCACGGAGTCCGTCAACAAATCCGTCAAACCAGGACGATTTGAAATACCTGCAACGTTGTGAACACGACCACGGCGCAAGTCACAATCGACCAGAATCGTCCGATCACCCATCGAAGAGAAGGCCCAAGCAATGTTCGTCGAGACAGTGGTTTTACCCTCAGAAGGGCGCGCACTCGTCACCATCACCACATGGCCATCGCCTTTGGGACTGCGGTTGAGCAAGATGCTACTTCGGATCAGCCGGAAATTTTCAAGCAGCGCATTCGGTGTGGTGGCACCCACCGTGGGAGCACGATTGATCTCCTCCAATGTTTCAGGGTCGGAAAGAGGCACCAATCCAATCCCAGGAATGCCCATGGTTTTTTCAAACTCATTCAGATCCACGACTGAACTGTCAAACCGCTTCAGCAAGAAGGGAATGCCCCCCGCTAAGCCCAAACCAAAAAGACAACCCAACATGGCCAGTTGGGATTTGTTTGGAGACACTGGAGAATCGCTGCGCATTTCTGTGAATCCACGGAACTCAAGGCTGACTGTGTCATTTCCTGGATTAAACTGGAGTTTATCAATCTGTTGGCTCAGCTTTTCGTATGCCTTATCCCAGGCAAGCTGACTTTTTTCCATCAAATCGTAGCCCAGTTTCTTTTCATCGAACTCCTTGGTCGCACGATGATACTCCGGCAACTTCGCATCCAAATCCTTGAGTTCTTGTTTCAGACGCTCGGTCTCCAGCACAAAAGCTTTTTCAGCGACTGACAATTCAAGCTCCAGCGCCGATTTGGACTCAGCAAGTTCCTCGCGAAGCTGAATCATCTGCGGGTGATCATCCAAAAACTTGGCTTTGTTTTGGCGGATTTTCTCTTCCGTATTGCGCATTCGTTTTTCGATTTCACGCCATGGCTCCAGTCCATCCACCATGTCAGGCTGAACCACCACCTGGGTGAATTGTTTGGCATTTTCAGGGCTTTGAAATGAAATTGGTCCCGTTCCTGAAGACGGTGATCGGCGCACAATGCGTCCACTCGAAAGCGGGTCCTTTTGGGCAGAGATCGCATTCGAATAAAGCGCTAACTGACCGATGGTCCCCAAAGTGTCTTTTTGGTCCTTTAAAATGCGCGCAATTTCTTCGTATTCTTGAAGCTTATAACGCGCTCTAACACGCTGAACCGGCAGATCACTCAACCGTTCAAGTTCCAACTGAGCATTGGCCAATGAGCTTTCTTCTTCAAACTTCAAACGGTTCGTCAGCTGATCTGAGACTTTCTTCCTCACCAAATTCAACTCATCTGCATAACGTTGAACCGCTTTGTCACGGAACTCTGCCTGCAAACGCGTTCTAGCCACTTCAAAGCTCTCAATGATGGCAGAAGGAAGTTTTCGAACCACATCGGGACGATAAGAGACCAAGCTTAACTCGAGGTGATTCTGATCCAACACTCCCACTCGAACCGCTGGCACGACGGAGTTTCTCAATTCCTCATGCGTCGTGTTTGCATTCGCAATGCCCACATCACGAGCTGCCTCCAGAATCAAAAAGCTCGAAGACAACTGTTGAATGACCGATCTGAGAAGTCTCGCATTCAATTCACGCCCCCCTTGGGCAACACTCGAAGAATCAACAAACTGATTCACGCGAATCAGCGCCGTCGATTGAAAAGTGGCTCGCGCGTAAACAAAGTAGCTCAATCCCAAAGTCACCCCAAAAAGGAACAACAGGGACATCAAGCGCCAGTAATCTTCGTAACCCAGGAAAAAGCGAAGAAGGCTCGCCCCATCCACTTTTGAGTCTTGGTTTGAATGCGCAGGTAAATTTGAACTCATATTGGGTAGAACCTCAATCAGCACGGGATCAAAATGATCGTCAAACCACTTCCTGTGACTGTTCTTAAACTCCAGCCTCTTTATTAGAAGCCAAAAACACGTTC
>JAIXVB010000702.1 GCA_027483245.1 Verrucomicrobiaceae bacterium
CCTTGCTCGTCTGGTTGAGCCGCGTTATCTCCGCCCAAAGTTGCCACCAAGTTGGGCGGTAACTCGTCTGTAGGCGGCGTCTTGCGATCTTCCGTGACACGACCCTCATGCGTGCGATATGGCTGTGCAGCGACACGAAGCTCCACCTTTTGCCCCGGTCTCACATGCCGCGCCTGGCGCTCATTCAGCGGGATGTAGAGCTGAATCGGTGCTAAAACCGCCACCTCACACAGAGAGTCCCCTGCTCGAAGGCTGCCTGCGGTCAGCCGCCCTAAATCATCGGTCAAAACAACCCCGGTGAGCGGCGCTCTTAGCTCCAGCTTGGCCGCGAGTCTTTCGGACTCCGCCAAGGCCACTTTAGCTTGAGCTAACTTGGCTTTGGCCTGTTGATAAAAAGCTGGGGCATCAGCCCCAATCGTCAGATCCATTTCACGTTGAGCCTGCTCCACCTGCAAACGTGCGGTGATCACATCAGAGGTCACCTGAGGATTCGTGAGACGCGCCACGAGGTCACCCTGATTCACCTTGTGGCCGGTGGTGACTGCGATCTCAGCAATCTTGCCTGGAACCTCCGCACGCACCATCCCAGAGTCAACAGGTCTCAAGACGGCGGATTTCTCCACCGTGATCTGCCAAGGACAGAGCAACACGACCAACAAAACTCCACCCATGATGCCGATCATCTTCAGGAATCGGCGCCAGGAGGCCTGTGAAGAAAGCTGGTTTTTGAAAAAGGACACGATGGGGACAATCAACATGGAAACCAACGCCCCAACTCCGATGGCATCACCGAGCCAACCAAGTCCGTAAGGCGAGAGCATGTAATGGAAGATCATCGCAATGCCCAGTGTGATCTGTAAAAGGTAAAGCTGAGCCGCTACACTGTAGAGCACAAACCAACCCCGATGATTTCGTGGAAGCAGCCGCTCCACCGACTCCGGCGTGTCACCGCCAAAGAACAAGCGGCGAAAAAGGTCACTCACACACATCTGCGCCTTCGCTCGCAGGTTGGGCACGCCCAAGATGTCGGTGAGCATGTAATAACCATCGAACTTCATCAAAGGATTCGCATTGAAAAGCACTGTCCACACACTCGTGATCAACATGAGATTGAAGAGCAGCTGCTGCGTGGGACCTGGCTGGGAAATGGCCCAAAGCAGCGTCGCGATCGCGGCTATGATCAATTCAATGTAGATGCCAGCGGCAGCGACAAGAACACGATGCCGTTTTTTAGGGAACAGGTAACTGTCCGTGACGTCAGCATACAGGAAGGGTGAAAAGACCATCACCAGCGCACCCATCTCATGAACCTCGCCCCCATAGTGTTTGCAGGTCAGCCCATGGCCGAATTCATGGATGATCTTTACCAGGATCGTTAGCACCCAAACCAACGCCAAATTGGGCAGCGAAAGAAAGTCATTCAGGAAAGGTGCGATGTCTGAAAAGTTCAACGCAAAGACCGCAATTCCCGCGAGCAGCAGGGCCAAACTCAGCGCGAACCCTCCCCAAGACCAGATCCAGCGCAGACGACGCTCCATCACGATGAGCAATGCATCGGGATCAAAGAGTGGGATCTTCAAGAAGAGAGCCTTCATGAACCAACCCCAAGGAGTCTGCGGTTTTCGACGCAGTTTCGCCAATGTAAGCTGTCGCCTTGTGCCCGCCGCGGTGGCTTCCAAAAAACCCGCCAGCAGCAGCTCATTGGCGAAGTTCACCATCTTCTCCCGCAGCGCCAGTGTCCCCAAACTCAGCGCTGCATGTGGGTAATCTTTGAGATAAGCCACACGCACCTCAGAGACCGTGCGCTGGCCATCAAACAATGCCGCCAAAGCATAATCTTCTGCCGGTAACCGAAAGTATTTCAAAGAAAGCGGGTCTTTGATGATGACAAAAGAACGCCCCTCAAAGAGCTGGTGACTGACCTGTAAATCTGCACGCAAAGACGAGGGAACCATGCCCTCCACATCCGCAGACTCGCTGCCCATGATCTCCGTGATGTGCAGGGTCGCTTCCATCACAAATCAGGGTTTAGCAAACTCCACCTCAGCTCGCATCCCGGCTTTCAAACGAAGGTCTGGATTGTCCAAACGCAGTTTCACACGATACAGCCCGCTTTCCGCATCCATGCGAGGATCCATGAACACGATCTCACCCATGATGGGCAGCAGATCGGGCAAGGAAGGAACACGCACCGACAACTTACCTCCGACCTTTAAATTCAGCATCTGCCCTGGCTCCAAATAAAACTGCGCCTGCACTTGGCGAATGTGAACGATTTGCACCAGGGTCTCATGCAGCAGCACGGCCTCACCCGGTTCTTTATCACGACTGACCACGATCCCCTGAATCGGCGCGCGGAGTGTTTTGTGCTTCAGGCGTGCCGCAGCCGCATCGCGTTGAATGCGCGCCAGATCATGCTCGATGCTTTTTCTCAACGCCTCTTCTCGAGTGCTGATGTTTTCTTTGAGCAGCTTTTGCGCTGCCTCGTGGTCGAACTTCGCCTTTTCGAGCACCTTCTCCGCACGTTCCACATCCAGCTGCTCGAGGTCATCGACCAACCGCACGAGTGCAGTTCCCGCCTCCACCGTTTCTCCCTCCTGCACCAGCACCTCTTTGACCAGACCTTCCACCGGCGTGCCCACCTTCACTTCGTGCAAAGGAACGATGAGACCTGGCACCGTTTCCCCAACGACCACGGCGACGGTCAAGAGCCAGCCAGTCAGAGTCATATAGGGGATGCAAAATCGAATCATCGGTAATTCAATGCTAACTCACGCGATCTCCACAGCAACCAGCGGATGCACGGAACCCTCACAAGCCACCAACCCGAGCACACACTGATTGCACACTGGCATTTCTCCGGCATGTAATGGGCGTGTCTCAGTCCCCCCCACTGAAGCGCCCACGCCGTGTCTGGCGTTGGGTTCGCCGTGCCCTGATCGCAGGCGCTGTGCTGCTGCTCCTGCTTGCCGTTTTTCATCGACCGTTGATCTTCACACTGGTTCGCTGGGTCGCCCCAAAGTTCGCCTCCTCGCAGGGCTTGCCACTGGAATGGCAAATCGATGGCAGCCTCTGGAATAACCTGAATCTCCGGTCCGTAAAAACGGGCGGTGGTGAGGCCCACTGGCTACCACGCGCTTCCATCGGTGAACTGCAAGCTGACTACGATTGGCGGGCCTTCATCATCAAAGATTACGAGCACGCCGTCCGCCGTGTTAAACTCCATGAAGCTGATGTCGAAGTCGATCTGCGTCACCTGCCAACAGCGGAACCCGCTCCCATCACCCCCTCGAAACAGCCCAACAGCAGCGGCCCACCACCCATCGTCTGGCCGCGCACGGTGGATCTAAAAAACATTCATCTGACACTGACCTTACCAGATGGCTCACGCCTCGCGATTCGTGGATTCACGCTTCAGATCGGAGAGGGCATGCCAGGGATCTTTGAGTGCAAAGAATTGCGTCGTGAACCCGATGGACCTGTTTTGGAAAATTTGAGTGCCCAAGTGATCTGGGAAACCCGCCGCTTCAGCGTGAAAAATCTGACGCTGCCAAAACAAATCATCCTTGAGCAGTTGGCAGTTGATCTCGACGGCCTTTGGAGTCCTGAAGGGGCGGCGACTCTTCAACTCGATGCCCGGCTCGGCCCTGCGATGCTCGCCATAAAAGCTTCCGTCACGGGGATCTTTCAGGCCCCACTGCTCGTTCAAGCCAGTCTTGAAGGAAGCAACCTGCGAGCGGATGAACTTCACACATTAGGCCTGCCCAAGGACATTTCTTTTGATCAGACACGCTTGAACATGAAAGCCATTGGCGATCCGGCGAAACTCGAGACCCTGGATGTCAGCTCGGAGATCTCCATCCAACATCTCCGCACCTCAGGCGCGCAGGTCGATCAAATCGAATGGAATGCCAAAGTCGCTGCCGGGCGAGCTCAGGTGCAGTCGCTGAAAATCACCCGTGGCAGCAATATCCTGGAACTCACCGCTGAGGCCACTCAGCTGATCGATTGGCCCAAGAGCCCATGGACAGCGACCCTGAAATCAAACCTACCTCAGGTCACCCAATTCCTCGACAAAGCGCCTCCCTTTCAAGGCCTGTTTCAACTCAATGCCAGTGCAGAAGGAATGGGTCCCACCCCCACTCAAGTCACTGCCAAGATCGACGGTGAGAGCCTAGCGTTTGAATCCTACAAGCTGCCAAAACTACTCACCGAGATCAGTCTCAACGGACGTGAAGCCAAGCTCGAAATCCCCAATCTAGGACTCGGCGATGGCAACACCTTAAACTTCAATGCCAAGCTTCTCATGGAAGACACCATGCCTGTGGAAGCCACGTGGAAACTGACCCTCACGGACCCGGCCAAGCTCTTTCAAACCGTGGGTTTGAAGGCCCCACCAAAACCCGTTCAGGCAAAGGTAGATCTTCAAGGCAAGACCGCATTCAAAGTTGCTGACCTGAGCGTGCAGAAGTTTTCCGAAGCGATTGCCGACCTCAACTTGAGGGTGAGTGATCTCCACTACGGCCAAGGACAAATGGAAAGCCTCTCTCTGCAAATGAAGGTGGAAAAAGGCCAAGCAGTTCTCGACTCCCTCATCGTCAAACTCGATGAAACGAATCGCCTTCAGTTCACCGCGCAGGCCGCAGTTGAAGCACCCCATCGTTTCACCACTCAAGGAAATCTTCAACTGCCGCAGCTCACGGGCTTGAATCAATGGCTGCAAGAATTCGGCACTCCTGTCATTCAAAAGGGAGCCTTGGTTGGCCAGCTCGATGCCACAGGTGAACTCCAACCCTGGCAATGCCGAGGTAATCTCAAACTCAAGGCCACCGATGTCAAAACAGATGTCATGACAGAGATGGCCCAGGCCAGCATCGAAACGACCTTCGAGGGCACACGAGCTGAACTGAAGCAGTTCGAAGCATCTCTGGGACCCTGGCGTTTTTCGACCAAGGGGCAGATCGATGATCAACGAGCTGACCTGACTGAACTGAACCTCTGGCAAAATCAAACCGCGTTGCTCACAGGCCATGCACGAGCTCCCTTTGATCTGATCAAACCTGATATCGTCGATGGCCAAACCATGGATCTTTCCATCCAGGCCAAGGACCTGCGAATCCATGAAGTGCTGGCTGCCGCGGGGATCAAGAACATCCCCCCAGGCGTCTTCAATGCCGACATTCAGCTGCGGGGTCGGCTTGAAAACACCACGGGGAAAGTGCAGATCCATCTGCGTGATGTGAAGGTGCCTAACGGGCCCAAAGCCTTTCAAGCAGCCAGCTTGAAACTGGACACGACCCTGGAGAAAAAAAAGCTCACCACCGCCATCGTTGTCCAACAACCCCCGCTGCAATCACTGACTGTCGAGGCAAGTTTGCCTATGGACCTCGCGGCAATCGTCAAGAAACCCGAGTCCCTGAATCAAACACCGATTCAAGCCAAGGTGCGCCTGGCTGAAACCGACCTCAGCTTCCTGCGCGAGTATGCTCCAGACATGCTGCGGACGCTGCCTGCGCGCATGAGCCTCAATGCCGATGTCACCGGCACTGTGGCTGCCCCTTTGATCAAATCACAGCTTGACCTCGAGGTCGCTGAAATCACCTGGATGAAACCGGACTTGCCTTCCGTGCGAGACGTGCGTGTGCGCATTCGCAGCGATGACCGTCGCATCAACATCGAAGACGTCTCCGCAGTGCTAGCCGGAGGACGTGTGAAACTCATCGGCCGTGTCGATGCCACGGATCTTCAGAAACCTCTTCTCGATCTGAGCCTAGAAGCGCGGGAAGCACTCGTGTTTCGTGATCCCACCACTTCCCTCCGCGCAAATGCCGACATCACCTGCCGAGGTGATCTGCAAAAGGCGGCTGTCGTTGGTCTTGTCGAAGCCGTCCGTGGTCGAGTGTTCAAGGAGATCGACCTGATGCCCGTCCTCAAACTTCCCGCCGACGTGCCGCCAGTGCCCGCCGATACTCAACGCAGTGAGGCAAAGCTCACCCTGCCGCCTGCCGTGAAGGACTGGACCTTTGATGTGAAAGTCCGCACTCGGGATCCCCTGCTCATCTCAGGAAATTTGGCAAATGGAGCCGTCACCGCAGATGTGCTGCTCAGTGGCACGGGTGCCAACCCACGCCTCACCGGAGGAGCCAATGTGGATCGCCTGCTGTTAAAGCTCCCCTTCAGCATGGTGAACCTCACCAAAGGAGTCATCACTTTGCGCCCCGATCACCCGTTTGACCCTGACCTCGACATTCGCGGCGAATCTCGGATCGGCAGCAATGACATCACGCTTTACATCTATGGAGACTCCACAAATCCCAAGACGCGTTTCACCAGCACTCCGCCGATGAGTGAGCCCGACATTGTCACCCTCTTGGCGACAGGCACCACGCTCAATGGCTCGGCCAGCGACCTAGCCTCTGAAGCGGCCACACGAGCCGCCTTCCTCTTCATCACCGAATTTTACCGCAAAACCTTCAACAAGAAAAAAGTCGTGCGGGAGTCACCCCCAAAGCTCAATTTGACCTTCAATCCCTCAGGAGCTGATCGCAGCAATGACAGCGTGCAGGCAAGTTATGACCTGACGGAAAATTGGCGTGTCACCGGTCGCTTCACCCAGACAGGGCGCATGAAAGCGCTCTTGGGATACGTGCTGCGGTTTGGAAAAGCCGCCCAGGCCATGGACGACAGGGCTAAGCCTCGCGTGCTTCCAGCGCCGCCAGTTTCTTCTCCAGCTCCCTGATTCGATCCATCATCTCAGGGATCTTTGCCGGGGCCGTTAGGAGTCGGCGACCTTCCATCAGCGGTTTCGCAGGAAAGCCCGTGTAGGCACCAGGTTCGGTAATGCTTTTGGAAACGCCCGTCTTCGCCAGCAGGGTGACTTTATCCGTGATCTCCAGGTGCCCCGCGATTCCGACCTGTCCGGCAATCGTCACCAGATCCCCAATGTGTGTGCTGCCAGAAATGCCAACCTGGGAGACCACCACACTGTGTTTCCCAATCACCACATTGTGAGCAATCTGGACCAAGTTATCGATCTTGGTGCCTTCTCCAATGCGAGTGCGACCAAAACGTGCGCGATCAATCGTGGTGCATGAGCCGATCTCCACGTCGTCGTCGATCTGCACAATGCCGACCTGCTCGATTTTGACATGGTGCCCCTGAGTGAACTCGTAACCGAATCCATCCGTTCCAATCACCGCTCCACTGTGAATGATGACGCGATTCCCCAGGATCGTGCCCTCTTTCAGCGTGCAATTCGGATGCAAGACACAGTTCTCTCCAATCTGACTTCTCGCGCCCACATAGGCCCCACCGTGAATCTCGGATCCGTGACCAATGATCACATCGGCCTCAATCACCGCACAGGGGCCAATCGACACACGAGCCGGATCAAACGTCGCGCGCTTAGAAACGACAGCGGAAGGATGAACTCCCGGTTGGAATGTTCGGGCGGGAGGACCGAAGAACCGAATCACAGACGAAAATGCCAAGGTTGGGTTTTCCACCTGAATCAAAGCCAGATGGTCCATCGTTTCCGCGAAGTCCTGCCCGACAAGCGCCGCAGAGGCCTTGGTGCTTTTGAAGGCCGGAAGATAACGTGGATTTCCCAAAAATGTCACCTCACCTGAGCTGGCTTCTGAAATCGAATTCAGACCCGTGATCAAGCCATCAGGGTCACCTTGAATCAAATGACCGCCGACCAATTCGGCAAGTTGGTGATGAGTGATGACAATGTTCATGACAATCACTCAAGAAAAAGGGCACGCCGGTCAAGTGACTGGCGTGCCCTGATGGAAAAAAAGTAGCTCTGAATTACTTGGCCTTGGCTTCTGGAGCCTCTGTAGCTGCGGGAGCAACAGGAGCACCCGCATTCTTGTTCAGCTCAACAATGATTTGATCCGTGATGTCCACAGCGTCTTTGTAATAAACCAGGACTGGAACCGTGGAAAGGCTCATGCCAGAACGGTCAAAAACGAAGTCGTAGCTTTCAGCCTTCGCCTTGTCGCGGACGACCACGAGGATCTCTTCATAGATGCCCTTGCGGATGCTGACGTCTTCCTGCTTCAACTGATTGGAACGGCGATTTTGTTCCTCGCCGATTTCCTGTTCCAGAGCACGGAGTTCCTTGCCCTTGTTTTCGAACTCGTTAGCCTTTTTAGCACGAGCATCTGGGGTCATGATCGGGTCACTCGCTTCTTTTTTCAGCTTCGTCATGTCCCCCATCAGATTTTTATAAACAGACCAGCGGTCGTTCATTTGTTTCTGAGCCTTGTCCACGTTGGCCTTGAATTTTTCAGCCGCTTCCTTGGTTTTGTAGAACTCAGAAAAGGCTTTGGACATGTCCACAACACCGAACTTCAGATCGGCAGCGGACGCGAGAGAAACGCTGGCGAGCAGCAGGGAAACAATCAAGGGGCGAATCATAGAGGAGACTGAGTGATGACTGAAAAGAGTTTGTTCAATGTAACAGATTAGAATTTGTAACCCATGTTGAATTGGAAGCGGACGCTGTCGCCGACAAAACGATCCTTCACGAGGGGCAGCCCCAGATCGAGGCGGATCGGTCCAATCGGCAAGAACATGCGGAGACCGATACCCACGTTGGAATAAACATCGCCGTCACCAATGATCGGACCACCATTGCTGCGTGTGCCAGCCGGGAGGGGTGAGACAGTATCGGGTGCTGCTGTCACATCGGTTGAGATCATGCCGACATCCCAGAACACGGCACCGCGCACTTTCTCGATAATCGGGAAGGAATACTCGATGGAACCATAGAGAGAGAAGTTACCGCCGATCGGCTCACCCTGGTTATCCTTGGGACCCACATCACGGAAGTCATAACCACGCAGGTTGTTTGCCCCCCCCAGGAACAGACGCTCGAAAATCGGCACGTCACCATTGGGATTGCCTGAGCTGCCCCAACCTTCCACCCAGCGGGCCATCCCTTCGAAGCTCAGGATAGTGTCGCCTGGCAGGCTGAAGAATTGCTGGCCGCCAATGTTACCACCCAAGACTTCGACATCGCCGCCCAAACCAGCGGCCAGAAGACCTGCCTCGAGCTTGTGACCTTTGCGCGTGATGTAAATGCTGTCGCGGGTGTCGTGAACGAAGTTAAAGTCGAATTTGCTCTCGATGTAATCACCGTCTTCGTTGCGCAAAATCTGCGTAGTGGTGAGATCCAGATCGACATTGATGTCCACGCGCTGAAGGGTGTAGGTACCCTCAATATAGGCGTGGTCGCCAAGAGGCTTACGCAGGCCGACCGCCGCACCGACATTGATCTGTTCGTAACGGTTCGAGAAGAAGTTTTGACTGCGATAGAAGAGCTCGGTGGTGAGAGCGAGCTTCTGGCCCATGAACCATGGCTCTGTGAAGTTGAGGTTGAAGTCTTGACGACGAAGACCGTAACGGAGGTTCATGTTGAAGCGCTGACCTGCACCGCGGAAGCTACCCCAATCGGAGATGTCGAAGTTGGTCTGAGTGACGTCCACAAAACCGACGAGGCTGTCGATGGAGCTGAAACCAGCACCGAAGTTCACAGAGCCCGTGGATTTTTCAGTCACATTGACTTCGATGTCTTTAAAACCATCGACTTCGGTGGAGACCGGACGAACGGTCAGCGGATTTGCTTCACCTTTACCTTCAAAGTAGTTCAGGTTTTCCAAGCGAGTTTCTGCCGTTTCCATCTGCACGGTGTTGAGTTCGTCACCAGGGGACATCGGCAGCTCACGGCGAATGACTTCGTCTTTGGTTTTCTCATTGCCGCTGATGTTGATTTTGCGGATGTAGGACTTGGTTCCTTCAAAGACGCTGTAGGTCACCTTGAGTTTGCCAGGGCCAGCATCGGAGAGACGGGTATCGACGCGAGCGTCGGCGTAACCGCGGGAACCATAATAATCCCGGATCATTTTTTCGTCACCGCGAACATCGCTGCCCGAGTAGGCAAACCCCGCCTCGGTGCGAATCGCCGGTGTCAGTTCATCGGGAGAGAAAATCGTGATGTTTTCCAGAGCCACCTCTGCCACATCGTATTTGCCGCCTTCGGTGATCTCAAAAACCAGCGCGACTTTGTTATCGTTCACGATTTCGCGGCGATAGCCGACTTTCACATACACATAACCTTCGTCCTGATAGGCCTGCTCAACAGCGCGCACGTCTTCGAGCACGGCTTGATTGTCGAGCTTGCCGGCTTTGCCCCAGAGACGCCAGAAGGTCTTTTCTTTCGACTTCAATTTAGCGCGGAGCTTGCGATCGCTGATGGCGTTGTTGCCTTCGAAACGGATGTCGCCGATCAGGCCACGACCGCCTTCTTCGATTTTGAACATCACGGTGGAGAATCCTTCTTTGGCTGAAGGGCTCACTTCATAAGTCACGAGGGCATCCGAAAAACCTTTCTTCTGATAGAGCTCGAGGATCTTTTGCTGAGCAGTGGTGAGTTTCGCGTCATCCACAGGATCACCCACCTTCACTTCGATTTCTTTGCGGAGCTTTTCGTTGTCAAACGCTGCATTTCCCAGGAAGCCCAGCTCTCCAATGCCGCCACGGCCAGAGATTGTCACGATCACTTTAACACCACCGGCCACATTCACGGCTTGGATGTCCACGTTCTCAACGGCCCCTGTGGCATAAAGAGTTCTGATATCTCGCTCCACGGATTCATCCGCAAAGGGCTCACCTTCACGAGTGGACATCTGAGCACGGACACGGGCAGGGTCCATGGTGACAGCGCCTTTATAGACAACCTCGACCTCGCGGACGATTCGGCGACCAGCGGCAGCTGGAGTATCCAACGCAACCTGAGCCTGGACGCTGAGGGAAGCAGTGCCAAGGAGAGCAATCGCTAGAAGCGATCGCAAAGCGTATCGAGGGAAGGAAGAGACTCCGTTCATCATATAGACAGGTGTGAGGTGCAGGGGAATGTGGCGCGAATCCAGGCGTGACCGCTGGAGTCGCGCAGTAATGCTGACCTTGGCGAGGGGCGTCAAGGTGTAAAAACACCTTTGGCCGGTTGCCTCGGTCAATGCAAGACCCGCTGATTGACAGAGCAAACAGCGGGCCTCAAGTGACAGAATCGTTGTAAAATGGATCAACGGAAGAGCTCGCGGAAGAATCCACGCGTCTCTTTTCGGGCATTGTCCGTCCAGTTCCAGGCCTTGCGGGCGGTGCGTTTGACGGTTTTCGCCGCACGCTCACCTTCCCCTTCTGCCGAGGTGATGTTGGAGGGCACCCGTGGGGTCCAGTCTTGGAATGTAACAGCTCCCGTCTCGCCTGAGACCACGACAAACCCGACTTCGTAGCCCGTGTCATCCTTCAGAGCCAGGCCCCACTCAGGCACACCAGTGGTGCCATTGGCAGCCAATTGATAATCAATGCTCACAAACGTGCTCTGCGCCAAGGCGGAGGCCTTAGCGGCAGCGACCCGAGCATCGGCACTGCGATAACGCAGGCGTGTGAAATCCACCGGACGCGGCGGCACACGCTCCAGGACATTGCCTCCTGCTCCTGACGCTTCCGCTTTCCAGCCAGCGGCCTCCTGCTTTACCGTCACACGCAGGACGTCCTGGGGGCGGAAGGCATCCCGGGAATAAACCGTCCAAACGACCGGCTCAGCGGTGGTGCCGCTGCCTTTGATTAAAAGAATGCCATCTGAAACGGCGGTGCCAAAGCTCTGCGCCACCGCACGGGGGACTTCAGGATTGGCGTTGAGGGCACTCAGCCCCAAGGAAAGGAGGAAAGCTAGGCAGGTGAATGTTGGTTTCATAGCATTGAAGAATAGAAAAGCGCTCGAGATGAATCAAGCCACCATTCTCAATCAGCTTCTTCACGAGTGGTTTTCGTGCTTGCCACTGCTTCCCGTGTCCTGATAATGCGCCCCCTCCGCTCACCCCAGTGAACCCCTCCTCCTCCAAACCCGAACCCACCTTTGAACAGGCCATGGAACGCCTGGAGGAAATCGTGTCTGCGATGGAAGGTGACCGCACGCCGCTTGAGGAAATGCTTGTCGGCTATGAAGAGGGCATGAATCTCCTCCATCTCTGCCGACAGCGCATTGATTCCGCTCGCAAACGCGTGGAGCTCATCACGCTGCAAGCTGAGCGAAAAGCCTCTCTCACTCCCTTCGACCCCGGCGAAAACACGCCCGAAGCCCCCGAGGAAAAGCCCAAATTGGCCACCTCACCCTCCCGCCGTCGCAAAGCCGATGCTGAGGAGACGAACGACGACGACATCCGACTCTTTTGAACCACGTGGATACCTCCCTGCCCGCCATCACCTGCCCTGCTGACCTCAAAGCCCTGCCGCTGGAAAAGCTGCCTGAACTCGCTGAAAAGATCCGCTCCACGCTCATCGAGACCCTCAGCGAAACGGGTGGTCACCTCGGGCCCAACCTCGGTGTTGTCGAACTGACCATCGCTCTTCATCGCGTCTTTGACACGCCTAACGACAAGTTCGTGTTCGACGTCGCCCATCAGGGTTACGTCCATAAAATGCTCACCGGTCGCTGGGACAAAATTCACACCATTCGCCAATACGAAGGCCTCAATGGTTTCCTCCTGCGCAGTGAGAGTGAGCACGATTGCTACGGCGCGGGTCACGCGGGCACGGCCTTGGGCGCAGCTCTTGGCATGGCCTCAGCACGCGATCTCAAAGGCAGCGACGACCATGTCGTCTGTGTTTCTGGCGATGCTGCGTTCACCTGCGGGCCGGTCTTTGAGGCCCTGAACAACATCTCATCTCACACCAAGCGCCTGATCACGGTGCTCAATGACAACGAGTGGTCAATCGACAAAAACGTCGGAGCCATCGCCAAATACTTCAACACCATCGCCACCCACCCAGGCTTCGCCAACCTGCATGACAAAGCCGCAAAGTTCGTCGAGTTTGTCCTCGGCGGTGGCGCACGGAAGCTGGCGGAACGCGTGGAAAACTCCGCCAAAGGCCTGCTCCTCCCGCAGAGTGAAGGTGCCCACAATCGCAGCACCCTGTTTGAAGAATTCGGCATTCGTTATTATGGCCCGATTGATGGCCATGACCTGCCACTGCTGATCCAGACCTTTGAGTTTCTGAAGCGGCAGAATGAGCCTGTCATCCTGCACATCCTCACGGAAAAAGGTCGCGGCTACAAACCTGCGCTGGCCGATCCCGGCAAATTCCACGGCCTGGGCAAATACAACATCGAGACCGGCGAAACGCCAAGCACCGACAAGCCGACCTACTCGCAGATCTTTGCGCGCACCGTTACCGATCTGGCCAAAGAGGACAAAAAGATCGTCGCCATCACCGCTGCCATGCCTGGCGGAACAGGCCTCATGGCCTTCAAAAAAGAAATCCCCGAGCGGTATTTCGATGTCGGCATCGCTGAAGAACACGCGGCTCTTTTCGCCTGCGGCATGGCCGTGCAAGGTCTGCGCCCCTTCCTAACGATCTATTCGACCTTCATGCAGCGCGCCATCGACATGATCATTCATGACATGGCCATTCAGCACCTGCCCGTGCGTCTGTGCATGGATCGCGGCGGACTCAGCGGTGACGATGGCCCGACCCATCATGGCCTCTTTGACATCGCCTACTTGCGCGGCATCCCCGGCCTCATCCACATGCAACCCAAGGATGAAGACGAGTTCGTGGACATGCTCTGGACCATGGCCAATCACGACAGCGGCCCCATCGCCATTCGTTACCCGCGCGGCAATGGCCCTGGCGCAACGCCGAAGCAGAAACCGGTGCTGCTCGAGATCGGCAAAGCGGAAGTCGTCGCCGATGGCACGGATGTCGCCCTGATTGGACTTGGCGACATGTTTGCCACGGCAGAGGCAGCGAAAAAAGTGCTGGAAGAAAAGGGTCTTTCCGTGGCCCTCATCAACCCACGCTGGATCAAACCCCTGGACACAGCCGTTATCGAAAGCTTTGCCCGCAAGGTCAAAGTCGTCTGCACGCTTGAAGATCACATCCTCATGAATGGCTTCGGTTGTGCCGTCATGGAGCAGCTCTCCAGCTCCCACATCACCACCCCCGTCGTCCGGGTCGGCTGGCCCGATGCCTTTGTCGAACATGGCACCCCAGCCATCCTGCGGAAAAAGCACGGCCTCACGGTCGAAGCGACCGTGGAAAAAGTGCTCCAGGCGCTGAACAGCTAAAGACGGGAATCCGAAACACGGATTTCAAACTTCTCCTCAGTCCGGCAATTCCTCCCCCTTCGTTTCGGGGAGGAATTTCAGGAACACCAGTCCGAGCAGAAACAACCCGGCCAGCAGGCTGATCGCCACTCGCAGATCCAGGGTCGCTTTCATCCAGGCAGATAACCAAATCAGCACCGGTGCCGCGAGGATTCGCCCGGTGTTGAAACAAAAACCGGCACCTGTGGCCCGCAAATGCGTGGGAAACAGTTCTGGGAAATACACCGCGTAACCTGCGTGGATGCCTTGGGCGAAAAAGGCAAACACAGGCAATAGAGCCAGCAAGAGCCCATAGCTCATGAAATGCGAGGGCAGCCAACAGACCACAGGAGTCATCACCAAAGCCGCCAGATGCATGACGGCAAAAGTCCGCCGCCGGCCCCAGCGCGCACTCAGAGGTCCAAAGGCGAGCATGCCCAGCCCCGCGCCTGCTGTTTGGATGAAGCCAAAAGCAATCTTCGACCGACTGGCGATTTCTCCCTGCGGGGTGCCCAGGCGTTTCAACAGATCCGCGGCGAGGTCCTGCCCGGCGATCACGACGCCCCAAAAAGTCGCCAGTCCGACCATGGCGAGCAAGGCTCCAAAAACCGCGTGACTGCGCCAACGAGGGTGGCTCAAAAGTTCACGGAAACTGCCCATGCGCGCGCCCTTTTCCAAACGCGCTTGTCGCCAGGACTCCGGCTCTTTCACACTGACCCGCACCCACAGCACTAGCAGGGCAGGCACGATGCCCAGGAGATACGCCCAGCGCCAGTTCGTGCCCACCGCCAGCCCCGCCAGAGCTGCCAGCCAGAGCCCCATGACACTGGTCGCATGAAAAATGCCACTGGCCCGCTCACGAGCCTGTTTGGGAAACACCTCGGCCACCAGCGCCGCGCCCACGGCCCACTCACCTCCCACTCCCATCGCCACGAGAAAACGCAGCGCGCCGACCTGCCAGATCTCCGAAGCAAACGCGGTTAGGCCCGAGAAGATCGAATAAAACAAAATCGTCAGGGCCATGACCGGCTTGCGCCCGAGCTTGTCCGCCATTGAGCTAAAGACCCAACCTCCCAGTGTGCCCCCGACCAAGAAGATCCCCAAAAACCGCTCCCCCCAAAGTTTGACGAGAGGATCCGCCGCAGGCACGCGCAGCAGCTCCGGCAACATGTCTGCGCGAGTGATGTTGTAGAGCTGCCCTTCAAACGCATCAAACACCCAGCCCAGCGAGGCCACGATCAGCACGAGCCACTGATAACGAGTGACGGAGGCATGCCATTTGGGTGAAGGAGCGGACATTGGGCGGCAACCAAAGAACCGCTCGGCTTGTCTCATTGTTTCAACGCGTGTGGTCTCTGAAAAACAAAACAGCTCGGCAAGCGAATGCCGAGCTGTTGGAGGGGAGATGCTGGAACGACGTTACTTCATCGGATGCTCCTTGAGGAGTTCCTCAGTGTTGTAAAACATCATGCGCCCAGGATTGGCGGTGCGGATTTTGTTCACCTGGGAGGCCTGGATAGGCTCGGCTTGGTTGCCAAAGCTATTGCGCACAAAGGTGAGCACCGCTGCGATTTCGTCGTCCTTCAACATGCCGCCAAACGGCGTCATGGGCACTTGGCCATCGTATTTTTTGCCGTTCACTTCGATCGGCCCCATCAGACCATACAAGGTGATTTTGATCAAACGATCGGCGTCGGATGTGACCCAAGGGCTCTTCACCAACGATGGGAAGGCAGGATCAAGACCGGCACCCGTTGGCTGATGGCAGGTGACGCAATGACCTTCGCGGAAGTAGATCTCCTGACCTTTGAGGTAATCTTTCTTGGCCTCTGCACTGAGATGAGCCGGTGCTGGCAGCGTGGGGTGCTCCGCGACGACTTTGTCCGTCAGACCTGCGAGGCGGCTGCCTGCTGTTTCGATGGCGGCTTTGTTCCACTCATCCAGGGGCTGTGCGGCGGCGATGGCGACGATCTTTTTCGCAGCGCCAGTGTTCGGCAACCAGGAAGCCGCAACCGCAGCCTCCAGACGCACACGGCCATGAGGATCGGCGGCGGCTTTTTCCAAAAGGCTGGCATGATCGGCGACGCGATGATGATTGTAGCGCAGCACTCGCACCGCAGCGGAGCGCACGCGGTGGTCAGCGCTTTGCAGGAGCTGACGCAGAAGAGATTCATCGGCGGCATTGATGCCCCAGCTCGCCCACAGAGCCTCCAGAACGTGGTGATCATAACGGGCGTCGTTTTTGTCCAAATTCGCCACCCAGGCCTTGATGGCAGGCAGCACCTCTGAATCGGCGAAACCACGCAGCGCGCGGCGGCTGCGATAACGAGCACGATACTCAGGCAGCTTCAGGTTCTCCAAAAGCTCCGGGATGCTCGCTCCGGCGACCTTCGCAGGCTGCACAAGCGGGCGGCTCGGATAGGTGATGCGATAGACGCGGCCATGAACATGGTCACGCAGAGGGTCACGCGCGTTGTGCTGCATGTGGCCGATGAGCACGTTGTGCCAATCAATCACATAGAGGGAACCATCGGGCGCAAACTCGAGGTCAGCAGGACGGAAATTGCCGTCGGAGGAGACCAGCAAGTCCTGGCGATGAGCGGTCTTGTAACCCGTGCCATTGTCTTCAATCTGGTGCTGTTTGATGCCGAGGAAACCGATGGCATTGCAGAGGATGAGGTCACCCTGAACTTCATCGGGGAAGTGACGGGAGGAAACGATCTCAAGGCCCGAGGTCGGGCGCACGCTGTGACCTTTCGGCACCAGATCTGGCGTCGAGGGAGTTTTGCTGCCGTAGGTGGGCTTGACGGAGACCGGCAGCATCCAGTTCATGCTCGGGCCGGAGGTGTGGAGGAAGAAATCTTGACCCCACTCATCAAAGGCTGCTCCCCAGGGATTCGGGATGCTGAGCTGTGCGGTGCGCTCCAGCATGCTGCGCTGTGGGCTGTAGCGGAAGAAGCCGCCATCGACACCGCGCACGGGACCATAAGGCGTCTCCACATTCGAGTGCAAAAACACCCCTTCGCAGAGAATGAAAGCGCCCGAAGGATCTGCCGTGTAAGCGCTGATGGCGTGATGCGTGTCGTGGGAATCAAACCCACCGAGGACGATTTCCCGCACATCGGCTTTGTCATCGCCATCCGTATCGCGCAGCAGCATGAGATTGGGCTCTTGCGAAAGATAGACTCCCTCAGGAGCAAACTCGAAACCGATGGGGAGATGCAGCTTGTCGGCAAAGACGGTTTCTTTGTCCGCTTTGCCATCGCCATTGGTGTCTTCATAAATCAGCAGCTTGTCATCCGGCAGCGGGTCACCAGGACGATAATGAGGATAGGTCGGCATCACCGCGACCCAAAGGCGACCTTTGTCGTCAAAGGAGAGCTGCATCGGGTTGGCGAGATTGGGGAACTCTTTCTCGGAGGCAAACAGCTCCACCTTATACCCCGCCGGCACCGTCAGGCTCTTCACGGCTTCTTCACCATAGCGATACTCGGTGCTGCCGTTCTTCACGCTTGGCTGATAGTTCGTGGGAACCGGTGGCAGCTTGTGGGTCTTCGAATCATCGACCGCGAGGCTAGTCGTTTTGCCCGTGGCCACTTGATGAATCAGATCGTCTCGCAGAGCGGCCATCTCACGCAGCTTTTTGACTTCATCCGGGTAGTTTTGCGGGCCAAAAGGATTGTAACGCTGACCGTGTGTGTGGACGCCGTTGAGGATGTTGTAGTCATTGTTCCAGAACCAATCTTTGTCCTTCACCGCTGCATGAACAAGGGCGGGATCCGCCTTGGATTGACGGGACTGGTGACCATAGAGCCCCGTGGCCAAGATCTCGGCGAGTTGCTCATAACCTTTGTCATTCGGAATGAATCCCCCGGTGGTGAAGGGTTCCTTGGCATTGGCATAGATCTCTTTTGTGGGCGTGAAGAGATCGATGAAAGTGAGTTTAAACTTCGTCGCCACGGCTTCCATGGCTGCGGTGTAAAGCGCCAGCGTGGCGTTCTCTTTTTCACCATTCGGCAGGTCGCGTTTCGCACTCTGGTTCTCATACGCGACCGGAGACACAAGCACCAATCTCGGCGCTGATTTGCCGTTGTAGGCCTTGCTCAGCGTGTGTTGGACAAAGGCTTCCAACTCCGCCTGATAGTTGGCCACACGGTCCGCGCCATCGAAGGCTTCATTGTAACCAAAGAACGCGACCACCGTATCTGCCTTCAGAAAGGTCAGCCATTGATCAGGGGTGGGGAAAAAGCCTTTGCCACGATGAATGGCATTCTCGGGGCGAAACTTTTCCGCTCCAGGAAAGGCCCACTGAGAGACGCGGGAAGGATGCGGGCGAAAGCCTGGCGTGTCACCCGGGCGGCCCATGTTGCGCAGAAAGAGAGCGCTCTCGGGAAAACGCAGGTGCAGCTCAGTCTCCAGACGATTGTAATAGAGATCACGCTCTGCCAAACCATTGCCGATGAAGACAACACGTTCACCTTGGACCGGAGGGGCCACGGCTTGTGCCCTTGCGCTGGTGGCGGCGGGAGGTTCCACATTCGGCGCGTGAGGGGCACCATCACCACTGTTGTTGGGACGGATTTTTTCGCCTGAAGCATCGGTCTTGGCAGCATTCGTTTTGACCTCCTGTTTGACCGTCTTTTTCTGCGCGGATCCGAGACCTGTGGCAGGACTCTTGCCCAGCGCGTAGTCGCCAGGTTTGCGATTCAACTTTTTGTAATAGTCGCTGCTGTTGTTGCCATAAAAGGTCGGCTCAAAGGCATCGACAAACGCTACATCGGCCTTCTCAGGCACTTTCAGACTGAGCAAATGAAACGCGGCATTCACCATGAGACGTCGCAGATCTTCATCCACAAAATCCACCGACGCACCCAGGGTGGTGCAGAAGGAGCGCCCCTTCGTGGTGCGATTGGGCGCGGTGTAATCGTGCAGCCAAGCCAGCGGCATCAGCGGGTTATTCTTTGGACCTTCGATCGCTTTTGAAGTCGGTTCCAGGGTCTCGGTCACAGCACCCCGCAGAAGGATCTGCGCGGCTTTTTGATCGAGGTTGGCGATGCCATAGACATCGGTCGTGGCAAAAATCTCACCGACACCGCGCAGGATCTCATGTTGCGCATTCGCCGCTTCAACGATGCCGCGTGTTCCTTCCACTTTGTGGCGGCCGTGATGGTTCACCCATTTCTCACCCAGGATCTTCAGGCCAAATTCCGCCCACTTGAAGTCACCCGTTTTTGCTCCGCCGGTGAAAGCATGCGTGGCGGTGCGAATGCCGATGACGGGCTTTCCCGCATTCAAATACTTCGCAAAAGAGGCCAACTGATCATCGGGCAACTGACGGAAACGGGTGCCGATGATCAAGAGGTCTGCCGAATCCAGTGCCGCCGTGCCGGGAATGTTTTTTTGATAGTTGGAGTCGATGTGGCCCTCGGGGTGAATCGCAAACAG
>JAIXVB010000483.1 GCA_027483245.1 Verrucomicrobiaceae bacterium
ACAGTCGCTCCAGCTTCAGCCACCGTTGGCGTTACGGTCGCGCTGGTGGTCGCATTCGGCACGAAGTTCAGATAAGAAATCGTGTTGCCCGTGAAGGCTGGGGAAAGGCTACCTGAACCGAGAGTCAGAGCCGAGAGGTTGGCGTTGTTGCTGGCCGGTGCGCGAGTGACAGTCACCGTGTAGGCCTTGTCGGGCAGGCTGCTGCGGCTGACCACGGTTGTGATGATGTTTTCTCCCACATTCAGGCTGATGGAGCCACTGGCTGCACCCGAGGCAACAGGGGTGCCATTGACGGTGATCGTCGCCATCGCATCCACCGCTGTGGGTGTGAGGGTGATGCTTGAAGTCGGGTTTGGCACACTGGCTGTGTAGGCAAGGGTTCCCGCGGCGAAGGGAGGCGTGAGCGTCGTGCCACTCAAAGCCAAGGAAGACAGATCGGTGGTCGCCGTGGAGATGCTGATTGTTGCCGTGTTGCTATCCGCGCTGCCAGCGCCATTGGACACACGCACCCAGTAGTCGGTGGACGTCGTCAGAGCGGGTGTGGTGAAGCTGGCGCTATCCGTTCCGACCATCGTTGTCGTTGTGCCTGTCGTTCCTTGATACCACTGATAGGCGAGAGGAGAAGTGCCATTGGCGACCACGCTAAGCGTGGCGGTGGCACCACTGAAGATCGTTTGGGAGGTAGGCTGCGTGGCGATGGTGGGTGCCATGCTGCTGGCGGATGTGGAAGTGACGCTGATGTCATCCAAACGAAGTTGGGGGCGACTGCCTCCGCTGTTGGCCGCGTTGGAGTAATAGATCCAGCGCACATACACCGCAGGTTTGTCATTGCACTCAGCAGGCAAGGTCGTCGGACCAAAAGTCTGCGAATGTCCAGCAGTCTGCCCCGTGGAAAGGTATTCCACAGGACCCGCCACGCTGGTCCAGGTGCCGCCAGCAGCGATTTTGTATTGCAACCTCAGACCATACGCTCGCGGTGTCGGAGAACCATCGCCCTGAGCAACAAGACCGCCGGTCCAGCTGACTTGCACATCACTGCGACCTGTCGAATTCAGACCGACCACCACCGAGTGGGGCCTGCCTTGTCCGGCACTGCTGGTCACCACCATCGAAATCCCATTGGCTCCCAATCCCGTGAAACGAGAGGCCGAGGATGCGTTGTAAGTTCCGGTGTAGTTTCCGGTTGGCGTTCCCGTCAGAGCCTGATCCGTGGTGCCGGTAATCCAAAAGGACATGTTCGCTGGAGAGGCCCCTGCCGTGGTCGTGGAAGCAAGCTCCGTGAAACTGAAATTGCCGCCTGACAACGCAAAGGGAGTGGGATCCGTCTGCGCCTTGGCAGGGGTCTGAACCAGAAGAAGTCCACCTGCGATGAAGGCGGTGAGAGAGCTAAAAGATCGCAAGAGAGAGCACAATTTCATGGAGCGAGGTAAAAGGGAGCAGGGTTCAAAATGACCCGGCGATGCTGGCGCACCGCTCCCTTGCCTCAATCACATCTCCGTTACGTTATCGCCCCAAGCCCACAGCGAGTTGCTACAGGACTCCGGCCAAGATCTCCTGTCGAAGACCCGGCAATTTCTCTAGCGCCAGTGTCGGTGCCAACCTCATTCCAGGGACACGCAGTCCTTCGGTCGCGACCGTTTGAACCAAGGCCTGCAAGGCTTCGGTGAAAGCCTGAATGGCCAAACCTTCTTCCGCCCGGTCATACGTCAGCCCATTGATCAATGCGACGTGTTCGTAACGATCCATCCACTCAGCCGCGCGCGCGCGATAGCGCTCCAGCACGAGTTTGAGCAGACTCTCTGCCGCGCGCTCTTGGGCATCGTGGAGGATTTGAAACGACAAACAACGCGCCACATCCGCCGCCGCTGAAACCAAGCCGTGCTCAAGTTGTCCAGCGCCTAACTGACGATGCCGATGCTCATAATGAAAGCCGATGTCCACCTGACACATCTCCGCGATGGGCAGTTGCCGGTGAGCTTCGCAGAGCATGGCGATTTCCAATCCCCAAGCGGAGGGAATCATAAAACCTGCAAGGGTCTCTGCATCGCCTGCAAACTCGCCTGAGAGTGGATAACGAAAAGCTTCGAGATGCTCCAACAACGGCTGGGCTCCCAACACTTCTTGAAAGGCCTGAATCAGGGGAAAAATGAGCAGCCGTGTGACCCGACCATACAGCCGATCTGCCACGCGGGAGTAGTAACCTTTGACGAAACGATAACCCAACTTCGGATGCGCGACGGGATAACACAGCTTGGCCAGCAAGCTGGGGCTGTAGTTCATGATGTCCGTGTCATGGCTGACCACGATGCCTCCATGTTTAGCCGCTTGGAGGTAAGCCAACCCCATCCAGATGTTTGCGCCCTTGCCCGTGTAATGCCCCCCCCAACCGGCGTCGGTGAGTCGATGATGCACAGCCTGTAGAGCTGGGCCATCATTCCAGAGCAGGGTCATTTTTTTCCCATCCAACCACTTTGAACAAAGGGAATGAGCCGAGATCATTTGGGCCTCGTTCATGCCATTCATGCTGAGGATAACTTCACTCACATAGGGCACCTGAGAGACCGCATTCAGGATCACCGGCAGGGCAGGTCGATCCACCTCTGCATGCAGAGCAGGCAGCAGCAGCGCGATGGGTCTCTGGGAAGCATAGCCCGAGAGCTCAGCTTCTCGAGCCGTGCTGTCCGGTGTGGCCAGGTGTTGCAGAGTCGGGAGGCGCGCGTGCTGGTAAAAGTCAGCCATTCTCAGTGTCTTGGATCGGGAGTCAGAGTCGGGGTAAAAGCAGATCAAATGTGCGAAGCGGGATCGCCATTCGGCTCAACTTTTGGCACTTCCGTCTCGGTTGGAGCGTCATCTTCCACCATGTCTGCAGCATCATTTTCGATCTCGATCTGCTGACGCAAACGGCGTGAAACCCAGGGCCGCACCAGACCATAGAGCAAATAACTCACAAACAGCACGGAGGGCATCCACTGCCAGTTCCGCACTGCAAAGGCGACCACGATGATGGAGATCAGCACCCAGACTGGAGAACGGCGGGTGCGCCAGTTGATCGACTTGAAGGAAGGATACTCCAAGTCACTCATCATGAGGTAAGAGAGCATCACCATCAGCACGGCCAATCCGTATTTCCAGGGCCCGATTTCTTTATTCCCTTGCTCCAGCCACAGCATCAGCAGGGTCAGGCTAGCGATGACCCCTGCTGCCGCTGGGATCGGGCAACCGCGAAAGTGCTTCGAGTTCGTCTTATCATCCGAGGCTGCGATGCAATTGAACCGAGCCAGTCGCATGGCACCGCACACGAGGTAGGCCGAGGCGATCAACCAGCCCAGACCGGCTGGTGTTTCGATGTCTGAAAGCACAATGTCATGAACCAGCAGTGCCGGCGCCACGCCAAAGGAGACAATGTCGGCAATCGAATCCAACTCACGGCCAAATGGCGACTCCTGCCCCCCGAGACGTGCCAACCGGCCATCCAGCACATCGAACAAACAGGCCGCAAGAATGGCAATGATGGCCCAGTAATAATGTTCCGTGACGAGGCCCTCACGGCCTTTAAAAATCTGAAGGATTGCGACAAATCCCGACAGGATATTTCCTGCCGTCATCATTGTCGGGAGCACATATATGCGGGGTTCACGCTCGAGCATGGGGCGGAGTGTAGCGCGGTGAGAGAAGTTGCACAGACAAGTTTGCAGTTTCGTCACCTTCATCGCGCGTTATCTCTCTGCATGACCGACACCAACCCGTCCCCTTTGACCCCTGAGACCACCCTAGCCCAGGTTTTGCGCAGTTATCCGGGGGCTCAACGCGCGCTCTTCGCTCGTTACCACATCGGCGGATGCAGCAGTTGCGCTTTCAGCCCGACCGAGACTTTGGCTCAACTGTGCCTGCGCAATGACAACCTTCCTGTCGATGAGGTGATCCAGCACATTCAGGACAGTCATCAAGGTGACACGCAGTTGCAGATCAGCGCGACTGACTTTGCCAAACTGCGCGAGACCGAGCCCACGCTCAAAGTTCTAGACGCCCGCACCCGTGAGGAGCACGAAGCCGTCACCATCCCCGGCGCCCAGCTCATGACTCAGGAACTGGTGCAGGAGGCCTTCTCGAACTGGGACAAAAACGCGCCCCTCGTGCTCTACGATCATACCGGCAGTCGCAGCCTGGATGCCATCGCCTACTTCATCGGTCACGGCTTCACTCAGGCGCGCTGCTTGGCCGGAGGCATCGATGCCTACAGCCAGGAAGTGGATCCGACCCTGCCGCGTTATCGGATTGAGATCGAGGCCTGAAGCGCCCGTTTCTCTCATCACGGCGATAGAGCACGCAGGGCAGAGTCGTATTTTGCGCCCTTCATGCGTCGTTTTTTACCCCTCTTCCTGGTCCCGCTGTCGTTGACTCTCGCGGCTGACAAAAAAGAACAACCCCTGACTCCCGGCGGCATCTATCGCGCTCATGACCAGCAGCGGCCACGTCCGCCCGTCATCACCCCGCCGGGTTGGAGCACCCAGGAAAAAGCCGGCACGGCCCCCTCTGATGCCATCGTGCTTTTTGATGGCAAAGACCTGAGCCAATGGAAACGCGAAGCGCGCAAGCACTCGCCACCAGGCGATGACAAACCCCAGTGGAAAGTGGCGGACGGCTACATGGAAATCGTCGGCAAAAGCGGCGGCATCCGCACTCGGAAGACCTTTAAAGGCGACTACCAGCTCCACATTGAATGGTGCACCCCCGCCACCGTCAGTGGCAATGGCCAGGGACGCGGAAACAGCGGTGTCTTCATCGCTGGGTTCCCGGAGATTCAGGTTCTGGACTCTTATCAAAACGACACGTATCCCGATGGCCAAGCCGGGGGTCTTTACAGCAACTATCCGCCCATGGTGAATGCCAGCCGCAAACCGGGCGAATGGCAGAGCTACGACATCTTTTTTGAACGCCCGAAAAACGGCAGCAAGTCCAAACTCACCGTCATTCACAACGGCGTGGTGGTGCAGTATCAACGCGAGTTTGAAAGCAGCCTACAGGAAGGGGATCTTTCGCTCCAAGATCATCTGAATCCCGTGCGCTACCGGAACATCTGGCTGCGGCCTCTGCGTGTGGACTCAGACAAGGTCGGCACCCCAGCTGCGGCGGCCAAGCCAGTCAAAGCCGCGACGCCCGCCAAAGCTCAACCGACGGCCACGATCCACATCAAAACGATGACGGCGCAGATGAAGTATGATCAAAACGAGTTCACCGTGCGCCCCGGCCAGCCCGTGAAGATCCTTTTTGAAAATGGCGATGACCTGCCTCACAACATCGTCTTTTGCGAACCCGGCACTGACACGGCAGCGATGTCGATGAAACAGATGGAGAATGCCGAAGCGGCCTTGAAGCGGAATTGGGTGCCCGATGATAAGCGCATCTGGCTGCACTCCAAGATGCTCAACCCGCATCAATCCGAGACGCTGACCTTCACTGCCCCGGAGAAACCGGGCGATTACCCGTTTGTCTGCACTTTCCCAGGTCATGCACTGACCATGAATGGCCGCCTGAAAGTCCTGCCCATGGGCGAAGGACTCCAAGATCTGAAATTCGCTCTCTATTTAGGCAACTGGCAAAAACTCCCCGATTTCGCAAAGCTGAAACCTCATCGTGAGGGTGTGATCGAGGACAACCGCGTGCAGATCAAGCTGGACGATTACAAGAACGAATTCGGCGTCGTCTTCACGGGGAAACTCAACGCCCCACGCAAAGGCAGTTACCGTTTCTACATTGCCGGTGACGACGGCGTGCGCCTGCTGATCGATGGCAAAAAGGTTGTCGAATACGACGGCATCCACCCTGCTGGCGACATCAAGGAAGGCTCCACGCAGCTCGAAGCTGGCCCGCATGAGTTCCGCATGGAATACTTCCAGGGCGGTGGGGACATCGCCATCTTTGCGGCTTGGAAAGGCAGTAACTTCGACATCACTCCGCTCTCCACCTGGATGCCCAAAGGCTGGGAAAAAGGCCCCAAAGCCAAGCAACAGAAGGAATTTGAGCCCATCCCGCTGGTCGTGAAGGATGAGCCTGTGCTCTACCGCAACTTCATCGCCGGTGCTGGCAATCGCGGCATCGCGGTTGGTTACCCGGGCGGCATCAACATCACCTGGAGCGCTGAAAGCATGAATCTCGCTTTGGTCTGGCGCGGGGCTTTCATGGATGCCTCTCGACATTGGAACTCACGAGGCGGCGGTCATCAACCTCCCCTGGGTTACGATGTGTTTCAACCCACGGGCGAGGTCACCCCTGCCCTGCACATCACCGAACAACCCGCCAGCGAGTGGCCTGTTTGGGATAGCAAAAGCGGCGTGCGTTACCCTGGATTCACCTGGAAAGGTTACACCCTGGACGGCAAACGTTCCCCCACCTTTCGTTATGCTTGGCAGGGCGCTGACATCGAAGAATCCTTCACCGCCAGTGGCAATGGCAACCTGCCCGAGGGCAAGGCAACCCTGACACGCACGATCAAAATCCAAGGCTCCCTGCCTGCCCACGCCTGGTATCGCATCGCCAAAGCCGAAAAGATCGAGGCTCAAAACGGCTCCTTCCTCTGCAAATCCGGTCCCATCGCCTTCCGCATCCAGGCTGAAGGTGCCCAAATCGCAGGCACTCAACTCGTGATCCCCGCCAAACCTGGCACCCTGACCCTGACCTACCAATGGGCCCAGTAAACCTTTGCTCTTTTGTTTGTATGACCCGCTTTTCCCTTGTTGCCCTCCTCACCGTCAGCTCGCCTTGGCTTTGGGCCGCCGATCCCGTCGAAGCTGATTTTTACAAGATCACCACCTTCGAAACCCCCAAGGAGACCGCTTTGGAAGTCGGCTCCATGGACCTGCTGCCCGAGGGCCGTCTGGTCATGGGAACCCGACGCGGTGAAGTCTGGATCGTCAGTGGCGCGGCCAGTTCAGACCCGAGCCAGGTGCGCTATCAGCTCTTTGCCAGCGGCCTGCATGAGGTGTTGGGGATCGCCTACAACCCCAAGGACAAAGCTATCTATGCGACCACACGTTATGAGATCACGCGTCTGAAGGATCTCGATGGCGATGGCCGTGCCGATGCCTTTGAAAATGTCAGCGACGAATGGGGCGTCTCGGGCGACTACCATGAATATGCCCTCGGCAGCCGGTTCGATCGCCAAGGCGACCTCTGGGTCACCCTGTGCCTCACCGGATCCTTCAGCAGCCAAGTGCCCTTTCGCGGTTGGGCGGTGCGGGTCAAACCTGACGGCACCATGGTCCCAACCTGTAGCGGCATTCGCAGCCCTGGCGGCATGGGATTTGATGCCGAGGGTGAAGTCTATTATGTGGACAATCAAGGTCCCTGGCATGGCTCCTGCACGCTTCAGCACCTCGTCCCAGGCAGCTTCCAGGGGCATCCCGGAGGCAACATTTGGTATGACAAGGCCCCGAACATGGGTCCCCGTCCCATCGACCCGATTCCAGAGGCTTTTAAAGGCAACCTCAAACGTGGTGAATCCAACCCGAACGGCGATCCTGGCCGCATCGTGACCGAGCGCAAACGCATCAAAGAACTGCTTCCTCCTGCAATTTACATGGTTCATGGCAAGATTGGCAACTCCTCGACCTTCATCCTCTGTGACGAAACGCAGGGTAAATTCGGTCCTTTTGAAAAGCAGCTCTTCATCGCCGATCAAAGTCACAGCAACATCAGCCGCGTCTTCCTCGAAACCATCAACGGCATCAAACAAGGCGTCGTCATTCCCTTCCGCAGCGGGTTCGCCAGCGGGCTGATCGGCGGACGCATGGATGAAGAGGGTCGCCTCTTTGCGGGTGGCAGCGATCGTGGCTGGGGTGCCCGTGGCGGAAAACCTTACTGCTTTGAAAAACTCGAATGGACCGGCAAACTGCCCTTTGAGATCCACGAGATGCGCGCCAAGCCTGATGGCTTTGAAATCACCTTCACCGAACCTGTCGAGGCCAAAACAGCGGGCGATGCCGCCAGCTACAGCATGCGCGAGTTCACCTATGCCTACCGCGAAGACTACGGCGGCGATGAAGTTCAGGAAGTGCTGCCAAAGATCACCCAAGTCCAAGTCGGTGCCGACAAAAAAAGCGTGCGCCTAACCATCTCTCCTCTCACGCAAGGGCACGTCCATGAGCTGCATCTCGACGGAGTGAAGAACGCTCAAAACCAACCGCTGCTGCACTCCGTGGCCTATTACACGCTCAACGAAATCCCCGCGCGCTGAGATAACGCGACCTTTGTCTGTGAAGAATGAAAATCCAAGCAGCGATGGCACACTGAATGCATTGATTTCACTCGCTCTCAGTTCCCTGGAATAAATCAGCGACTTAGACGAAAAAAGAAACACCAGAACGTTGACACTCAACTCGCCGGACGCCTATAGTTCAAAGCCATGCTCAGGCAAATCATCGGACAACCCACAGAAGGGCAAAAGGAAACAGGCCGCGCTGAGGCCCCCGCACCGGCTGTTGCCGATCGTGCGCCAATTCTCTCCGCGCCAGCTCCCGCTGCACAACCCCAACGCGCATCCTCCTCATTCAACATGACATCCAGCAAAAACGTTCTCGCGAACGACGTCGAAATCAAAGGTTCCATCAAATTTTCCCACGACCTCATCATTGATGGCAAGATCGAAGGTGAAGTCCAATCTGACGGCAGCCTCACCGTGGGTGAGAATGCTCTCATCAAGGGCGAGATCAAAACCCGTTCCGTCATCATCTTTGGAAAAGTCGAAGGCAACATCAGCGTCGGCGAACGCTGCGAGCTCAAGAGCAATGCCATCCTTGTCGGCGACATCGAAGCTGGCACTCTCTCGATCGAAGAAGGCGCCACTTTCATGGGCGCATCCAAAGTGGGCCGTAAACCAGAAGGCAAACCAGCTCCTCTGGGTGCTCGTCCAGCGCAACCTTAACTGATTTTTCACGAGAGTGTTCCGAGGTATCTTCGGCACGAAAAGTGACCGTCCGGCTCCCCCCAAGAATCAAATCGAAGTGGTGTGTCCGGCGTGCGGCGCGGCTCAATACGAGCCGCGCCTTGTTGTTTCTACTTTTTGTAGAAAATGTGGTGTTCATCTCACGATCCAGAAGAAAAAGGTCTTCGCATCGGATGTCACCCGCTCCGGCATGGGCATCCCCAATCCCTGGGCTGATGCTCCCGCACCACGGCCCGCAGCCGCCCCAGTAGCACCTGCACCCGCCACGCCAGCCGTTCCCGCCAGCCTCGAAGCTGAACTGCCGACGGCCCCGCAAGAAGAGGTCAATGGGCATGATCTCTCTCAGCCCGTCACCGAAGAGGAAGCTGAAGAAGGCGGATTCGGCGTCTTTTTGAAGCAACAGACCTCCGGCACCAGTCCCGCCGAGACCGCCCCAGAGCCTGTTTCCGCTCCTAACAGCATCGCCCCCGTGGCGAAAGCGGTTTCTTTGAGCGCCCTCGTCGAGCGTGAACCGACCCTGCAGGAGGAAAAGCGCCCTCAGTCCAATTCCCCTGCCCCCACCGCTGCCCCAGCGCCCATGAGCGCCAGCACCCTTCAGAAAATGAAGGATCAGGGCATGTATCGGAACCAATATTTTAAAGA
>JAIXVB010000094.1 GCA_027483245.1 Verrucomicrobiaceae bacterium
CCACTCGATATTGCCTTCAATCGCGAAGGGGAGCTGTTCACTTTCGACGCTGACATGGAGCGTGATGTCGGGGCCTCTTGGTACATGCCCACTCGGGTGCTGCATGTGGTGCCCGGGGCTGACTTCGGCTGGAGGCGTGGCACGGGCAGGTTCCCCTCGTGGTATGTGGATACACTGCCGAGCGTGGTGGACATCGGCCTGTCGTCGCCCACCGGCATCTTTTTTGGTTATGGCGCGAAGTTTCCCAAGAAGTATCAGGACGCGCTGTTCATCCTGGACTGGAGTTACGGTCGCATCATCGCGGTGCACCTCGATGCCATAGGTGCGAGCTACACGGGCACTCAGGAGACCTTTGTTTCGGGCAGGCCGCTGAACGTGACGGATGGTGCCATCGGTCCCGACGGTGCGCTGTGGTTCACGACAGGAGGACGCGGGACGCAGAGCGGCTTGTATCGAGTGGCTTGGGAGGGGGAGATGGTTCAGTCAGGTCAAGGTAGTCAAGAAAAGGATCAAGAGGTCAAGGCGCTGAGAAAACTGCGGCATGAGCTGGAGACGAAGTGGCCGAAAGATGCAGAGGAGACCTTTAACGTGATCACGCGTCTCGAACATGCGGATCGGCATATTCGACATGCAGCGAGGCTGGCCCTAGAGCGTGCGCCGACGAAGCTTTGGAGGAAAGAGATCCTCGGAGAATCCCCAGGCTGGTGCGGCATCCTGGGTTGTCTGGCTTTAGCGCGTGTTGGTGAGCTGAGCGACCGTGCGGGCATTTTCTCGCGGTTGGATTCACTTTCCTTCAAAGACCTCAGTCAGGAACAAAAGCTCGCGACTCTGCGCACACTTAGCGTCACGCTGGCGCGGCTGGGCGATCCGACAGCGGAAGAACAATCGCGAATACTCGCCTGGCTGGAGCCCCTTTATCCAGCGGCGACGCGCGAGATGAATCAGGAACTGTGTCGGCTGCTCATCCGTCTCGGCTCCGAGCAGGTGCTGTCAAAGACGCTGCCGATGCTGCGAGACGCGACGGCAAGCGAGGATCTGATCTTTTATCCGGTGCATCTGCGCTATCTCAAGGAGGGCTGGTCACTGGAGTCGAAGCGCATCTTCTTTGAGGCGCTGAATCGTGCAGAGAAACTGAACGGGGCGAGCACGTATTTCAAAGCCATTCAAGACACGCGCCATGAGCTGGCGGCGGTGCTGTCGCCCGATGAAATGTCGAAGCTGGCCGACGTGATTCATCCGCCCAAACCGGCGGCGCTGTCACCTCATGCCATGCCGGGTCATACCTTTCGTGTGTGGAAGCTGGAAGACCTGGAGCCGCGTTTGGCTGAGGTGGCGCGGGGTCGCTCGTTTGAAAAAGGCAAGTCAGCCGCGATTGCCGCGCAGTGCGTGTTCTGTCACACCATGAGCCCCGATCGCAGTTTGCCCGCAGGGTTATTCGGGCCTGAACTCGTCCAGGTATCGGCACGCTTTGGCAGGCGCGACTTGCTCGACCACATTATCAATCCCTCCAAGATCGTGGATGAAAAATTCCGCTTTGTCCGGGTGATGCGTGCCGATGGCAACAGCGTCCAGGGCAGTTTGGAGAGTGAGGACGATGAGCGTGTCATTTTGAAACCCAACCCCCTATCGCTCGAGACGGTGGAGATCGGTAAGAGTCTGATCCGAGAGCGCACAATCATTGAATCCTCCCCGATGCCTGCCGGTCTGCTCAATGGGCTGAGAGCGGAACAGATCCTGGATCTCCTGGCTTTCATCGAAGCCGGCGGCGATGCCAATCAGGTGAACTTCAAGCCTTGAAATAGAACGCTCAGGAAACAAGGCTCACGAATGCCCAATGCCAACTGGTCGTGAACACATTCTTTGCTGCATGAAGTTTAAAATCATCCTCCGCTTTGCCACCGCATTCTGGTTTTGCAGCGCTCATAGTTTCAGCGCAGACGGCCCGAAACTCGAATACACCGAGGAACACATACGCCCCTATTTAGAAGCAACCACATGGACTGTTTTCTCGCTTGATCCTGATCCATGGGTTGAAAACACAGCAGACCCTTTTGCAGTGGCACCTGCGCCAACTGACCACTCCAAACCAGCTCCTTCCACGCCTGAGCCCAAACGCAAAACCACGCCAGCCAAAGAGTTTCATGATTACCCCATTCTCGGCCAGCACACCCTCTCGGTAACTCCGGAGATGCGTCTGATCATCACTGACCTGGATCGCGCAGGGCGCGCTTGGACAGGGGGTGTTGCGGCTTGCTTCATGCCACGACATGGCCTCCGCGTGATACGCGATGGCAAAACACATGACCTCCAGATTTGCTATGAATGCTTCACAGCTATATTGTATGAAAACTCGGAAATCGTAGGGCATCTTTTTTTTGCGTCGCCTCCTACGCTCACTCCAAACGCCCCAAATCCGAACGCATTGAACGCCATCTTCAGGAAATATGGCGTCAAGCTTCCGCCACCCCCCAGCCATTAATGGTGAGGATCTCAAGCACCTCGTTTGCTTGACCGGTTTATACATTGCTGAACCCCGTGGAAAAATCTGAAGCCATTCTCATCGGCCGCACGCGCTACTCAGAGACGACCCTGATCATCCAGTGGTGCTGTCCTGAGATGGGATTGTTTCGCACGATTGCCAAAGGTGCCCTGAGGCCCAAGTCACCTTTCGCGGGCACTTTGGACCTCTTCACGACCGCTGAGATTCGCTTTTCGCGGTCTAAAACGGGGGATCTGCACACGCTGGCCGAGGCGCGCTGGACAAATCCACGGCTGGG
>JAIXVB010000431.1 GCA_027483245.1 Verrucomicrobiaceae bacterium
CTTTTCAGCATCCGCGTTGATTGCGAAACGAATTTCAGTCGTCGATTAGGCCTGCTTTTCAGCAGTCACCACTTCGACATCGGCCTCTTGAGCCTTTGGAGCTGCTGGCACGTAAGCGTCAACCCACTCGATGAAAGCCATCGGAGCAGAGTCGCTGCGGCGTTGGCCGAGCTTGGTGATGCGAGTGTAACCGCCTTGGCGCTCTTTCGAGGCTGGTGCGATCTCTTCAAACAGCTTCTTCACCGTGCCAGGCTGGCGCAGTTCAGAAATCGCTGTGCGACGGGCGTGCAGATCACCGCGCTTGCCGAGGGTCACCATTTTTTCCGCAAGAGGGCGCACAGCTTTGGCCTTGGCCAGAGTGGTGCGAATGCGGCGGTGCTCCACGAGGGCGCAGACGAGGTTTGCCAGCAGAGCTTTCCGGTGGGCGGCATCACGCTGGAGTTTGGGGACTTTTCTTCCGTGTTTCATGTCTTCTGTCTCTCTAGTCTAAGGTATCAGGGATTATTCTTCGTCGTCGGCGTCAGGCAAGTGGCTGTCCACGAGCTTCGAGAAGTCCACGGCGTCTGCTTCATCATCATCGTCGATCATGCTGCTACGCGCCAGGAGAGATGAACCACCGGCGGATGGCTCAAGCAACGAGGCGTCGAATTTCATGCCGAGAGACAGACCCAGTTCGGCCAGTTTCTCTTTGATCTCGGTGAGAGATTTTTTGCCAAAGTTGCGGTAACGCAGCATCTCGGCCTCGGTCTTCATGGCCAGCTGGCCCACGGAGGTGATGTTGGCGTTGTTCAGGCAGTTGGCAGCGCGGACGGAGAGTTCGATCTCGTTGACGCTCATGTTGAGGAGCTTTCGCAACTCGCTGTTTTCTTCGGTCTGGGCTTCTGGAGCTGCTTCGAACTCGATCGCCTTGTCGTCATAGTTGACGAACACGTCGAGGTGATGACGGAGAATGGATGCTGCTTGGAGCAGAGCGTCCGCAGGCAAGATGCGACCATCGGTCCAGACATCGAGCACCAGCTTGTCATAGTCTGTGTTTTGACCGACGCGGGTGTTTTCCACGGCGTATTTCACGCGGGTCACCGGGCTGTAGATCGAATCAATCGGGATCACACCGATCGGTGTGTCAGCACGCTTGTTTTCTTCCCAGGTGGAGAAACCACGACCCACACGCACTTCGAATTCACACTCAAACTTGGCTTTGCGATCCAAGTGGCAGATCACGAGGTCCTTGTTGATGACCTCATAGTGGTTGTCGTCTTTGATGTCACCGGCAGTGACAGCACCTTCTTTATCCACCGTGATCGAGAGAAGACGGGCTTCTTTGCTCTCGCTGTGGTGCTTAAAACGCACCTTCTTCAAATTCAGAACGATCTGAACCACATCTTCCAGCACGCCAGGGAGAGTGCTGAACTCATGCTCAGCGCCGCGGATTTTCACCGAAGTGATGGCTGCACCTTCCAAGGAAGACAGCAGGACACGGCGGAGGGAGTTCCCAATCGTGTGACCGTAGCCCTTGTCGAAGGGTTCTGCGGAAAACTGGGCGTAGGTATCGGTGGCGGTAGCCTCGTTGCGAACGAGGCGATTCGGCATTTCGAATCGGGCTAAACGGACTGGCATGGATGTAGGATGGGTGGCCGGGTTACCCCCTGGACGAGCCTCCGCACAACCTCAGGTGAGATGGCGGACCAGGAGACCGACGGCGATCAAAAAGCTCGCGAAGGGCGCGGAGTATGGGTGAGAGCCTGTAGAATGCAAGGGAGTTTTTCACAGAGAATGGCACTTCATTTCAGTTCTGACGTCCACGCACTGCGCCGCGATTGCTTTACACCCACCGCATCTTGCTTCACTGCAACCCTTCGCTAAAGCATCCCGTTCTTTTTAATTCCCCCGAATGAATATCCCCCGCCCTTTTGTTTTTCTCCTTCTCGCCACTTCGAGTGCCTTCGCAGACAGCCTCTCCGACTCCTACTTGGCCATGTTCAAACCCCTCCCCGAGGAGGCGGTGAGCCCCGAGAACCCACTGAGCGATGCCAAAATCAATCTCGGACGCATGCTCTATTATGAGACCCGGATCTCCAAAAACGGGGCCATGTCGTGCAACACCTGCCACCAGCTCGACAAATACGGTCAAGACAACCTGCCCTTTTCCCCCGGTCACGAAGGCAAACTCGGTGGTCGCAGCTCCCCCACAACCTACAACGCTGCGCTCCACATCGCTCAATTCTGGGATGGCCGCGCCCCGAGCGTCGAAGAACAAGCCAAAGGCCCCGTGCTCAACCCCATCGAAATGGGCATGCCCAGCGCTGAGTTCGTCGTCGATGTCCTGAAATCCATTCCCGGGTACGTCGAAGCCTTCAAATCCGCCTTCCCCGAGTCCGCCGATCCGATCAATTATGACAACTTTGGCAAAGCCATTGGTGCCTTCGAGCGCAAACTCGTCACACCTTCCCGTTGGGATGACTATTTGAAAGGCAAAAAAGACGCGCTGACAGAGGCCGAACTCAAAGGTTACGAGGTCTTTGCCCACACCGGCTGCGCCACTTGCCACAACGGCCCCGCAATCGGCGGCGCCATGTATCAAAAGCTGGGTCTCGTGAAAGCTTGGCCTGAACTCAAGGATCAGGGCCGGTTTGAAGCCACCCATCAAGACAGCGACAAACACTTCTTCAAAGTCTCCAGCCTGCGCAACGTGGCGGAAACCGGCCCGTATCTGCACGATGGCTCCGTCCA
>JAIXVB010000050.1 GCA_027483245.1 Verrucomicrobiaceae bacterium
CCGATGCGGAAGGTGTTGCCGCTTTTGTCGCTGAACTGAGCTCCGCAGTTGCCATTGCTGAAATACCAACGGCCATCGGGCCCAGCATAGATGGAGTGCAGGCTGTGATCGTGCTGAGCCTGCTCAAAACCGGTCAATAGCACTTCACGCTTGTCCACGGCAGGATCGAACTTCAGATCGCGATTCACGTCGGTGTAAACGATCACGTTGGGTGTGTTCGAGACGACGACGACATTGTCAAACACCGCGACTCCAAGAGGGCATTCAAGCTCCTTTTCACGAACAAACACATGGGACTCATCGGCCTGACCATCGCCATTGGTGTCTTGCAGAACACGGATCGCATCGCCCTCACGGCTGCGTCCGCTGTGACGACGGTAATTGATGCCTTCAGCGACCCAGAGACGACCGGCGGCATCGACATCGATGTTTGCCGGATTGAAGAGCATGGGGGAAGTGGCCCAGACGGTGATTTCCAGTCCCTCAGGGATCTTGAACATGCTCGTGTCCAAATGTTCCGGTGTGACTTTGGCTGCATCAAACGCGGGTGTCGCTGGATCTGCGGTGAAGGCTGGTTTGGCAGGAACGAAGGTCTTTTCCTTCGGGTTGGGTTTGTCCGGCTTGGCAGCGTACACAGTCACCGCGAGTGCGGCGAGGAGGGCGGTGGAAAGGGTGGGGCGGAGCATGGAGGGCGGATTTAACGAAACTGGGACTGAGACTCTTACGCTGGCGGGAAATGTGTCACCCGCCACTTCGATTTCAGCATCGACTGCCTGGATTCTTTACGGCGGATGAACAGATGACGGCTCTTGCTATCTGAGAGAGACTGTTTCACATCCTGTCAGCCTTTATCATGCCCCCTCCTCCAGGCATCACTCCGCCCGCCTCGGACATCGTCACTCTCAGTCTCATCTCCCACACCAACGCGGGAAAGACCACGCTCGCCCGCACCCTGCTTCGTCGAGATGTCGGCGAGGTGCGAGATGCCGCACACGTGACTCTTTTCAATGAATCCTACACGCTTCTGGAGCAAGACGCACGCCTGCTGAGGCTGTGGGACACGCCCGGATTCGGTGACAGCGCGCGTCTGCTGAAGCGCCTGAGTCGGGAAAAGAATCCGATGCTGTGGTTTCTCTCGCAGACCTGGGATCGGCTCACCGACAAACCGCTGTGGTGCAGTCAGCAGGCGCTGAAAAACGTTCGGGATGAAGCGGATGTGGTGCTCTATTTGATCAATGCCACGGAGCCGCCAGAAGTCGCTGCCTACATCAAGCCTGAGATGGAGGTTCTTAGTTGGGTGGGCAAGCCGGTGCTGGTCCTGATGAATCAAACGGGCCCTGCTCGTGAACCGACCGAAGAGGCTTCTGAAGCGGAGGCTTGGCGTGAACATTTGCAGACTTATCCGCTTGTCCGTGCCGTGGTCAGTTTGGATGCCTTTGCTCGCTGCTGGGTTCAGGAAGATCATCTGATGGATGCCATCGCTCCTTTGCTCAGCCCGGTGAAGGCAGACGCGTTCAAGCATCTGAAAAAAGCCTGGCAGCAGCGCAATGCGGAGGTGTTTCAGCAGTCCAGTCGAGTGCTTTCAGAATTGCTCACCGCGGGCGTGCTGGATGGTGTGGAGGTTCGTGCGGAGACACTGCTGGAGCGTGTCGGCATCGGCCGGGGTGAGCTGAACAAGGAGTATCATGACGCTCGTGAAAAATTAGCAACGCAACTGGCGGATCGCATGGTGCGCGTGACCAATGAGCTCATCCGCCTGCATGGTCTGGAAGGTGAAGCGGCGCGCGCGCTTGGCAGTCTGACCAAGGAACAATTTCACACGCCCCAAAAGGTGCCCGAAGCCATCTGGAGTGTGGTGGGCAGTGTCGCAGGAGGTGCCATGGGTGGACTCATCGCCGATCTCAAGATGGGTGGCATGACCTTTGGCGGGGGGGCTTTGGTCGGGGGGCTCGCTGCAGGTCTTGGTGCCTATGCTTTGATCAAAAGCTACAATCTCGTCCGGGGTGGTGATCAGCGTTTGCACTGGTCGCGTGAGCATTTTCATGAGCAGGCTCGATTGGCCATTCTCACTTATTTAGCCGTGGCACACTTCGGACGGGGGCGCGGTGAATGGCAGCAGAGTGCTGAGCCTGAGCATTGGAATCGAGTGGTCGCTGAAGTCTTGGAAGAGCATGGCGATGGCATCGACCGACTCTGGAAAGAAGGAGTCGAGAAAGGGGGCATGCCAAACACGCTTTCGAAGACCGCCATGCATTTGGTCCATGATTGCCTCTCTTGTGTTTTGGTGAGGCTCTATCCGAATGTGTCTTGGGATCTGTGAGGGGTAGATGAGCTTCTCGAAGTCCTGAAACAAAGAGACCCTCTGGCATGCGGAGCCAGAGGGTCTGTTTATAGCGATCCAGCAACCAACAACAGTGAGGATCGATGGCACGAAAGTCTTAGCTGAGGAAGCTGCAACATCGTGGCCTGCCAGGAACAAGCCCTCGACAGACAGGAGGAGGTTAAAAAGTTTTGGCCTCCGAGTCAACCTATGGGAGTGATTTTTGCAAAAACGGGAGGGATTCTCATGAATGAGACCCTGTTTTGCCTCAAAAAGTGTGATAATTTTAGAAGAAAGGGGGTTGACAGGGGTGTGAGTAACTCGCTGTTCATGTGAGTAAGTGTAATAACAACGCCGCAGAATCCCTTTTGGGGGTTTCGACTTGCGAGGAAAGATGCTCCTCCGTGCCTGCGTTCACTCAGGGTGCCAAACGTCCGCGCAAGGAGGCCACGGAAACGGTCAGTGAAACTGATTGAAGATGTGCCGGACGCGCTGACTTTGGCAGCTCATTCCCCCAGCCAGGAACATCTCACATGGTTATTCATCGTCCCCACCGCATGCTCTCGTGGTCCGCACTCGCGGCGTCCCTGCTTTCAATCACTGTCCAGGCCAATGACTGGACCAACTGGCGAGGTCCGTTGCAAAACGGCGTCAGCCTCGAGCACTACACAGGTGCTGGAAAACTCGCGGAGACTCCAGCTTGGACTTACGATGCCCGCAGTCGTGGCACGCCCGTGGTGGTGGATGGCAAAGTGGTGCTCTGGGGTTATCGCGGTGAAACCACCGATTTGATCGAGTTGCTGACGGTTCTGGATGCAGCCACGGGCAAGAAACTCTGGGAAGTGGAAATCGCAGACTACCTGAGCGACTCCATTTACAATCGTTACTCGATTGGTGCTCCGACCGTGGACCCTGAGACCAAGCGGATCTACTTGGTGAGCAATGCAGGCGTCTTTGTCTGCTATGACTTGGATGGCAAAAAGGTCTTTGAGATCCCGATGATGGAGGATCTGGGTCGCATGACATTTCCGAACGCTCGTGTCGGTAGTCCGGTGATTGAAGGTGATTTGGTCATCATTCACTTCATCTTCTCGAACTGGGGTGCAGACGGTCCTGCTGCGGATCGTGTCTATGGCTTTGATAAAAAGACCGGTGAACTCGTCTGGTGGTCCCTCCCTGGAGTCAGCCCACCGGTGGATAGCTCTTTCTCGACTCCCGTGCTGGAGACCCGCGACGGCAAACGCGTGATGTATTTCACCACGGGCTGTGGCAACCTCGTCTGCGTGAATGCGCGCAGTGGCAAACCTTACTGGAGAATGCCGATTTGCAAAAACGGTGTCAATCCAAGTGTGGTGCTGCACAAGGGCAAGGTCATTGCTATCCACGGGGATGAAAACGTGGACAGTTCTGAAAAAGGCCGCATCACCGCCGTGAAATTGCCTGAGAAGCTCACTGCCGCAGCTACAGGGGCAGAAACAATGGTCCTGGATGCCAGCGCGGAAGCTTGGCGCAACCCGATTGGCGCGACCAGCAGTTCACCGGTTCTTGTCGGCGATGTGATCTATCAGCTCACCGATGGTGGCGAACTTTATGCGATCAATGCCAACACAGGTGCTGAGATGTGGAAGAAGAAACTCAGCAATGCCAACCTGCACTCCTCCTCTCTCTATGTGGATGGATTGCTGTATTGCCCGATGATGGAAGGCAAACTCGTCGTGGTGAAGCCGGGCGAGACCGACGCGGAAATCGTCCAAGAGATCAAACTCGACGGTCAATGCCTGGGCGCACCTTCCGTTTGTGATGGCGTGCTCTATGTCACGACGACTGAAAAGCTCTACAGCTTCCCGATTCCGAACAGCGGCATCAAAACTGACGCCGCTCCCGTGGCTGAAATCCCTGCGGCTGGCAAAGCCGTGGCTCTGCAAATCATTCCCGCAGAAACGGTCATCATGCGCGGCAGCAAACAAGCGTTCCGCATTCGCAGTGTGGACGCCAATGGCATTGTCGTCAGCGATGACGTCAAAGGTGTGAAATGGGAGTCGTTTATCCCGCCAACCGCGAAAGTGAAGGCCATGATGGATGCCGCTTTCAATGAAGCAGGTGAACTCGTCGTCAGTCCTGACGCCAAAGTCAGCGCCGGTGCCTTCAAGGCCACGGCTGCCGATGGCACCTTTGGCACGATCCGCGGTCGCGCCTTGAAAGGGCTGCCGATCACCGAGGATTTCGAAGGTTACACCCTCACCGATGACCAACCGACCGAAGGCATCAAGTTCTCTTATCCGCCGCTCCCTTGGATCGGTGCACGCTTCAAGTTCGATGTCCGTGAGCTGAATGGGAACAAAGTCTTCGCGAAGACCTTTGACCGTCTGCTCTTCCAGCGCGGCACCGTGTTTGTGGCTCCCTCCAATCTCTCCAACTACACGATGCAGGCGGATGTGATGACGGACGGCAGTGCCCGAGCCAAATCCGACATCGGTCTCATCAATCAGCGCTACCTCATCTGTCTGCGTGGCAATGCCGGCAAGCTGGAGATCAGTTCCAACCTGGAGCGTCTCAAACAGGAGGCGGTCTTCAAAGTCAGTGCCAACACCTGGTACACGCTCAAAACCCGAGTCGATGTGAATGCCGATGGCAGTGGTGTGGTGCGTGGCAAGGTGTGGGACAAATCCCAGCCAGAACCAGAAGCCTGGACCGTTGAGGCCAAGGTCACACGCGCGCACACTCAAGGCAGCCCTGGCATCTTTGGTTTCACTCCGCTGAACCAAAAGCGTGTCTTTCTCGACAATCTGAGCATCACTTCGAATCAATAATCACGTTCTTTGTTACCCACCCTCTTCCATGAAGCCACAAACCACCCTCCTCTTGGCGCTGCTCAGTGCCACTGCCCTCCAGGCCGCTGATCTGCCCGAATGGGGCGGCGGCAAGAGCCGCAACATGGTGTCCGATGAAAAAGGACTCCCCCTGGACTTCGATCCAGGTAAGAAGTTTGGCCCGAAAGCGGCACCGAAAGCCGCGGGTCGTCTGCGTCCGAATGCGGAAGAGGCGAACAAAGGCCCCGGTGCTGAAGACATCGACATGAGCACCACCAAGAACTGCCTCTGGGTCTCCAAACTCGGTTCGCAGACTTATGGCACTCCGGTGATCGCGGATGGCCGCGTTTATGTCGGCACCAACAACGAATCCCCACGCAATCCCAAGCACATTGGTGACCGTGGCATCGTCATGGTGTTTGATGAAAAGACCGGCAAGTTCCTCTGGCAGCTCGTTTCCCCGAAGATGGGCAGCGGCAAGGTGAATGACTGGGAATACCTCGGCATTTGTGCCAGCCCGACGATCGTCGGCAATCGTGCTTATGTTCCTGGGAATCGCTGTCAGATCATCTGTCTGGATGTCGAAGGTCTGGCCAATGGCAACGATGGCATGAAAGACGAAGCTGCGTTCATGGCAGCTCCTGACAAAGATGGCAAACCTGTGCCGGTCGAACCCGGTGATAGCGATGCCGACATCATTTGGGTCTATGACATGTATAAGGAATTGGGCGTGTTCCAACACAACGCGACCTCGGGTTATCCGCTGGTCATTGGCGACAAACTTTTCGCCCCAACCTGCAACGGTGTGGACTGGACGCACACCAACATCCCATCGCCTCAGTCCCCGAGCTTCATCATGCTGAATGCCAACGATGGCACACTGCTGGGTGAAATGGATCATGTTGCCTCTGAGCGCGTGCTGCATTGCTCCTGGTCCAGCCCGACCTACACGGAAGTGAATGGCAAACCTCAGATCGTCTTCGCTGCCGGTGATGGCTGGGTTTATTCCATGGCTCCTGAAACGGAGAAGAAGGATGACTTCGACATCCTCAAGGAATACTGGCGCTACGATGCTAACCCACCTGAGTATCGCAAGAACGATGCGGGTGAGCCGATCAAATACGTGGAGTATGATGGTCCGAGTGAAATCATCGCGACGCCTGTGGTCTATGACGGTCTTGTTTATGTCGCCATCGGCCAAGATCCTGAACACGGCGAAGGCGTCGGCATGCTGAGCTGCATCGACCCCAAAATGACGGGCGACCTTTCCGGCAAAGCGGTCTGGACCTTCAAGGGCATCGAGCGCTCACTTTCCACCTGCGCCATCAAAGACGGCCTCGTTTATGTGGCTGACTACACCGGTCGCCTCTTCTGCCTGGATGCCAAGACGGGCAAAGAATACTGGAAGTTCGACACCAAGGGCCACATCTGGTCCAGCCCAACGGTGGCCGATGGCAAAATTTACCTCGGCAATGAAGAGGGTGAGTTGTTCATCCTGGCAGAAGGCAAGGAACTCAAGGAACTGAAGACAGTTGAATTCCCATCGCCTCTGCTGACTAGCGTGGTCGCTGCCAATGGCTGCCTCTACGTCACCACTCACACGCATCTCTACTGCTTCAAAGAAGGCGGTAAGCCCGTGGAGACTGCTGCCAAGTAAGCGCTTTCAAAGCTGCAATCATCAACGCAGGCCGGGGGAGCGATCCCTCGGCCTGTTTGTTTTGACTCGATGGACTCATCTCAGGTGATGGGTGCCGCCAGTTGATTTTTTTGAGGTATCTCGCAAAGGCTTGATGGATCGAAAATGTTTCTCCCATCTCGGCGTGACTTGGGTAACTTCTGCCGATCCACTTTCCCGCATGTCAGATTCACTGCTCTCACGTCGTCACTTTCTCGGCACCGCCGCTGCGGCTGCCGCCCCTTGGGCATCGTCTTCGTTGGCCGCTGAAACTGGGCAGCCGTTTAAGTTCGTCTTTTTGACCGACCCGCATGTGCAGCCTGAGAAAGGCGCGGTTCAGGGCGTGAAGCAGTGCTTTGCCAAAGTCAATGCGCTGGAGCAGCGACCTCAGTTTGTCATCACAGGTGGAGATCTCATCATGGATGCTTTGGAGATGGGCAGCGACCGGGTGCGGCTGCAATGGCAACTCTGGGATGAGTGCATGAAGACTCTGGAAGTTCCGGCCTACCACACCATCGGCAATCACGATGTTTGTGGTTGGTCACCGAAGGCGCTCGTGAAACCGGGCGAGGCTGAGTATGGCAAGAAACTCTTTGCGGATCGTTACGGTCAGGGACGCGCTTATCAGAGCTTTGATCACGGCGGCTGGCACTTCATCATCCTGGATTCCATCGGTCTGGAAAAGGAGACGGGGGATTACATGGGGTGGATCGACGAGGATCAACTCGCCTGGCTTCAGGCAGATCTGGAGAAGACGGGCAAAAAGACGCCCATCATCCTGGTCACCCACATTCCCTTTTACAGCGTCTGGCATCAGGTCCTGCTCGGGCCGAAGGTGAACATCGGTGCCAAGGCCTTGGTGAACAACGTCCATGATTTCCGCAAAGTCCTCAGCGCTTACAACATCCGCCTCGTGCTCAGTGGCCATGGTCACATCTCCGAGCGCATCCAGTTTGATCAGGTGACCTATCTTCAGGGCGGCGCGGTGTGTGGACTTTGGTGGAAAGGGCCTGTGCATGGCAATCCCGAGGGGTTTGTCGAAGTTACCTGCCATCCCGATGGTCGTTTTGAAGACCGCTATGTCAGCTATGGATGGAAGGCGCAGGCATGATGTCTCTGCGTTCCAATGCCACCTTGGCCCACCTGCTGCCTCTGGTGGTCTTCATGGCCTTTTTGACCCTGCCAGGTTGGTTCCGCATTGAGAATCCAGAGCTGCCTTGGTTCCAGCGCGCGCCCGAACATTGGATCTACCCGATTCAGACGCTTGTCTGCGCAGCCATACTGTGGTGCTTTCGCCGCCATTACACGCTGGCACCCTGGCGCGGCCTGCCCTTGGCCAGTGGACTCGCGGTCATCGGCATTGTTCTCTGGATTGCGCCATCGCAGTTGCGTGAAGCCTTGATCGCTCGCGCTGTTGAGCCTGCTCCTTGGTGGGATTGGTTGGGGATCGTGGAGCGAAAAGAAGGCTTCGATCCCGGTGTTCTCGCCGCTTGGCCGTGGTGGCAAAAGGCCGGTCTTTGCATGCGCTTTGTCCGCATGGTCCTCATCGTGCCCTTGATCGAAGAACTGGTGTGGCGAGGTTTTCTCATGCGCTATGTCATCGCTGGAGATCGCCCCTGGCGGAGCATTCCTTTTGGCACCCATGACTGGAGGGCCTACGGCATCGTAACGGGCATGGTCACCCTAGCGCACAATCCCGAAGACTACCTCGCCGCCTTCCTCTGGGGTTCTTTGGTGTATTACCTCGCCGTGCGCACTCGCAGTCTCGGTGCCTGTGTTTTCATGCACGCCGTGGGGAACCTTCTTCTCGGTCTCTACGCGCTGATCACACGGAATTACGGGTTTTGGTGAGGTTCAGTGGTCAGACTTTGATTGCTGATTCGAACTCAAGCTCGCTTTCACTGAAAGTAACAAACTGATTACCGATCTCGGAAGACCCGATCTTGATCTCGGAAGATCGGTCACTGACGATCGAAAAAGCATCTCGGAAGATCGGAATCTGATCTCCGACGACCGATTATGCCCTGCCTGAAAGGCAAACGACTGAACAACAACGAAGAGCCTGCTTTTGCCTCGCTAAGTCTGGCGGCCACCCTCAGAGTTCAATCCCCAGAACTGAATACTGACTACTGAATACTGAACACCGGCCTACGTCGTCTCAACTTTCTGCACCGGCATCGCAGGTTTCTTCCCGGCTTCTGGTTTGCCTTCGGTGACCGGGGCGGGTTCGACTTTGCCGTCGATGGTGGGGAGGACGCGAGCGCCGTCGGCGGGGAAGGGAATCGGGGTGAGGCA
>JAIXVB010000162.1 GCA_027483245.1 Verrucomicrobiaceae bacterium
GACAGGTCTTGGCTAGGCGAGTGATGAAGTCACGACGGCTGGGTTCATCGAGACGGTTGAGTGAGGCATTCATGGTTAGGTGACGTTTATTTTTGAAACACAAACTCTGCTGTCGAGAGAAGCGTGCGGGCGAGCATCTTGGGATTGCGTGCTTCCCCGAGAGTCTCCAGGCAGGCCTCTAGCTCTTCGGGGGTCGGCTCACGGGTGAGCACGGCGAGAAAGGCTCCCCGGGCGACATCGCGGGCATTGCTGACACTGCGCAGACTGCTGGCGAGCGGGCTGCCGGATCTTGCGACATAGTCAAAGAAATCGCTGTTCAGCATCAGCAGCGCCTGAGGCACGGTGGAGGCGCTCCAGGCATCGCCAATGAAGTCGCGATTGCCCTGACCAAACATGCGCAGGAAGTGCCCCGGTGGAGTGGGCTGCGGCAACTCCGAGGCGCGCTCCAGTCCACCTCCAGCAAACTCCTCAGCCATCTCTTTGCGCAGCCGAGCGCGGCGCTGGTCCGTCTTCATCTCGCGCTCTTCTTCCGCAGCCATCTTGCGTGCGGCCACCGTCACTTCACTGGCCTTTTTGGCCCCAATTGCAGTTTCGAGCTCCGCCACCCCCGGTGGGTCGAAGTCGAGCTGACTGTCCAGGTCATTCACGGCCAATGACATCATGGAGTCCCAGACTTGCTCAGCCGTAAGTCGGCGCACGATGGGGCCCGGAAAACGATAGGCGCTGCTGTTCTCTTGAGGTGGGATGCCAGCTTCGCGCTGGTAGGCTTGCGTGAGGCAAAAGATCCGCAGGATCTGTCGCACGTCATGTTTGGAAGACTGCACCACATGCACCAGATATTGGGCGAGATCGGGATTGTCACAGTTGGCGATTTCACGTGCCTGATCGACACGGCCCGCGAAGGGCAGACCAAACAGTTTCGCCCAAAGTCGATTCGCCAACGTGAGATGAAAGCGTGTGTTCTCAGGAGCGGTGACCCATTCCGCCAGCGTGTCAGCGGGGCGTGTGGTGGCAAGAGGTTGGTTACCGTAAAGCACGGCTGCTGGCAGGGCATCACCCGCCTTGCCATCGCCGTATTGATAGTCCTCGGGCAGCAGTGCAGGCGTTCCTTCGCCATTGACCACCCCAGAGCCCCCCGCGGCTCGTTGGAGAGCTTGGATGGCATCGCTGATGCGCTCATATTTGGCGCGGCGTTCAGGATCGAGCCGGTTCATGGCCATTCGGTCATACCTTGCCGCAGCTTCCTGAATCTCTTGCGCCTGCACCTCTCCGACCGAGCTGGTTTCAGTGGCTGTTTTGATGCCCGAGGTCCAGGCCATGAACTGATGGTAATCCTTGCGAGTCCAGCGGTCGTAAGGATGATCATGGCACTGGGCGCATGAAATTTGAGTGCCTAAAAAGAGCGTGGCCGTGCTCTCAATGTTGGCCGCGCGATTGATGCCATCTCGCAGATAATAACCGGCGGCTGGCGCGCGCCAACCGTAGCCCTCAGGGCTGATGAGTTCCCTTGTCCATTGGTCATACGGTTTGTTATCCCGAATGCTTTGTTTGATCCAGGCGAGGTAAAAATCACCTTTCACTCCCTCGGCCAGTTCATCCTTGGCTCGCAGGAGATCGCACCAGTAATTGAACATGTGGCTGACATGGCCGTTGGAACTGAGGAGTTCATCGACCAATCGAGCGCGCTTGTCGGGTTCAGGGGCTTTGCGGAAGCGCAGGACTTCAGGAACGGTCGGAATCCGCCCGACGAGGTCCAAATAAACCCGCCGCAGCCAAATGTTTTCATGAGCAAGCGGGCGTGGCTCCTGACCGTGCTCAGCGAGGTCTTTTTCGATGAGTTGATCGATCCGGCTCGCCGTGGTTAAAGCCTGAGCTGCATCCACCGCCTCGTTTTGAGTCGAGATCTTCACCTCCCGAGCGCGCATGGAGGTCCAGCTGCCAAAGTTGGCTCCTTCTTCCACCCAGCGGCGGATTAAACTCACCTCCTCCGGCCTGAGTGGCGTGCCTTCATCCTTGGGCGGCATAGCATCCTCATGATCGGGTAGATGTGAGATCGACTTCACCAGACTGCTCTTGTCGGGCTTGTGAGGGAACACAAGATTGTCTGTGCGGCTCTTCTCGCGGATGGCTTCGAGGTCATCCAATCGAACTCCACCTTTGGGTTTCTTCAGGGAGCTGCTGTGACATTCGAAACAAGATCTCTTGAGCAAGGGCAGCACTTGTTTTTCAAAGTCCACTTTGGCTGGCAGGGTGGCTTCAGCCATGTCATCACCGTTGATCTTCGCGGTGAGTGTCATGGGAGGAATCACGCCTTCCTTGAGAACTGGCGCTGCGGGTTTTTCCGTCACTGCGCTCATGGCAACCACAGGCTCAGGAGCGGGCGTTGGTTGGGACGGAGGCTCTGCAGGTGGCATCGCTTTCTCGACTTGCGGAACCCTGGGCGTTTCAGCTTGAGCAAAGGTTTTGGCGGGCTCCCTTTCGACTGGAGCTTGAGGGGCTGCGGGAGCCTCCTGGACTGCGGGGAGGGTTGGGCTTGGCGCGTGAGCGATGAGTTGCCCGTGAATGCTGAAAGGTTTGCCCGTGCGTGCGGCGATGGTCGAGCCAAGGTCCAGACGCAGAACAAGCTCCGGCCAGATGAGCGAGCCGATCAGCCCGCCTAACAACACGGCCGCCGCAGCTGAGGTCCAGTGCGGGAGTGAGCGCCAAGCTCGACCACCGAGGCGTTGCTGTGCTTTCCGATGGCCGATGGTCGCCGATTCTATCCGATCTTGCAGTGTCTCGGCGGAGGCTGCTTGGACACTCGCCAAGATGGATGCGTGCAACGTCTGAGTGAGCTTTTTGTCTTCGAGAGTCACTCGCAGCAGAGCATCCATCTGAAGCTGGTTTTCCAACTCCCTGCGTGCCTCGGGCGTCTCGAGCAAAACCTGCCATTCTTCGGGGGAAAGGGTGCCTTCCAGGGCTTGTCGGATGTTATCTTCACTTTTCATGCCGTGGCTTTTTCCTGGTGGATTTGGATGCACTGACGCAATTGTTGACGAAGTCGCATGAGCAGGGTGCGCACGGCGAGTGTGCTGCGCCCCGTGCGCTGGGCGATCTCCTCACTCGTGAGTTGCTGCTCGTATCGCAGTTCCAAGATCTCGCGCTGGCTGTGACGCAGCTTTTCGAGGCAGTGTTCTAAATGCTCCGCTTCATCGCGAATCGGTTTGTCCACATTGGCCAGTGCCATCTCCCAGCGCATCTGCTCCGCATAACGCTCTTGTTTGACAGATTCACGAGCGTAGGCCTTGAGCCGGTCACGCAAGATGTTCTGGGCGATGCTGCGCAGCCAAGCCTGCATGGAGCCCGTGTTAAAATCCTGGAGATGTCGATAGGCAAAGACAAAGGCCTCATGCGCGACTTCATCGATCAAGTCAGGCACGGGAGCCCGCAGCGCCAAGTAGGTGCGCAGCGGTTGCAAATGCCGATTCAGGAGGAAACGGAACGCCGCATCATCTCCGCGCCCGACACGTCGTGCCAGGGTCTCGTCAGTTAAGGATTCAAGCTCAGGTTGGTCAGCCATTCACCGTGGATATGGACACCCACGGCTCTGGTGTGGCAGAAATCTTTGAGATTGTCGAGATTCCTCTGAAAACCACTCACCGATGGCTCATTTTGCCCGCTTTTGGTGCTCAATGAAGGCCTGACGCGCCTCGGTGCTCTGGCCGGCCTTTTTATAGGCGTAGGCAAGATTCATCCAGGCTTTTGGGTGCGTGGGGCGGAGGCGGACGGTGTTGCGGTAAGCTTTCACCGCTTCGGCAGGCTCACCTTTTTTGTCGAGCAGCAGGCCCTGATAATACCAAGCTTCCGAGTAACCTGGATTCAGTTGGAGACTCTGTTTGATGGAGGCCTGCGCGCCATCGTAATCCCTCAAACGACCCCGCACATAGGCGGTGAGGTAGTGGCCCTGCGCATAGTCGGGCGCGAGCAGGGTGACACGGCTGAGAGCATCCTGGGCTTTTCCCAGATCGCCATCACGCACGCAGCGGCTGGCGAGCAGCAGCCACGCGAGCTGATCATTCGGACGCTGTTCCACGGCCAGTTCCAGGGCTTCACGATCCTCCGTGGTGTCCGGGAGTTCACCAGGGCTTTCGCGCAGTTTGGCAAAGGCCAGCTGATGCCAATACAGGCCCGCTTTGGGATCGAGAGCCACGGCTTTGCGCTGGCAGTTCACCGCTTCCGGTCCGGCGCCCAAGTAAGTGGCGCTGAGTCCCAGGAGTGCCCAGCATTCCGCACTGCGGGGATACTTGCGCGTCAGAGCCACCAGTTTACGCATGGCAGACTCGACACGCTTTTGCTGAAGGGTGGCAAAGGCGGCGACAAATTCAGGGTCATTGGCCACCTCACGAAGTTTGGGGGTCTTGGGCAGTTTGGAGAGCGGTTGCAAGGGCGCGCGCTTTTTGCGCAGTTCAAAGGCGGCCGCATCGCAGGGCAGGGCAAAGTTCATCCAGCTCTTCAGCGGCACTTGCATGCCGACGATGGCGATCACTTTGCCATCGTCTGTCAAAACCGGTGACCCGACAGCTCCAGGCGAGTCGGTGCCGCGCAGGTTCAGCCAACCGAGCCCCGTGAGAGCACTGTCGATCTGCACCTTGGCATCGGCGAGGACGAGACCGCGCTTTTCTGATACGGCCAGGACATGGCGCGTGCGCTCCTGAGCGAAGTTGCTGTCTGGCATCAGCTCGAGCGGGCGGGTTTCACGGCTCTCGCTCTGAAGCAGGGTGACTCCGGTGGTGAGATCCGCCACGTAGAATCCCGAGACCTTGTGATTGGTGCCATCAGCTCCGGTGGTGGTGATGTAGTCCACCTTTTCTGCGATCTCCGGGTGCAGCAGCCCTGTGTCGGTCAGGATAACGCCATCGGTCGAAATGAAACAACCGACGCCGCTGCTGAGTTGAGTGCCAAATTCATCCCAAACGCGAACGCCGACCACCGAGGAAGCGACCTTGATGCCCAGGTTGCGCAGTTTCAATTCATCTGGCGTCAGCGGTTTATCAGGTGTGCCTTTGGGCGGATCCTCACCTGGCAGGTAAGGGGAGATCGGAGGCAGCATCTCCAGGTTCTCTTCATCGGCGAGGGGCAGATCGCGCTTTTCACCCTGAAACAGGAGAAGCGGGTTTTCATAATTGTTCACGTCCACCGGGAATCCCGCGTTTTGTGGGAGCAGCGGTTCTCCCGGCGCAGGGGCGGGTGCCGGTGAGATCGGATCCAGCACCGACGCAGGTTTTTGGGACGGAGCAGGTTTTTCCTGGGCTCTGAGAACTGGCAGGGCCAGACTCAGGCAGATGAAAAAGAGGAGTCGCATGGTGAGTGTTCAGTGTGTCTGCAATGTGACATTACGCCTCGGAGTCCGTGTGACGAATTCTTCACATGGAACTCATTTCAGAGCGCAAGGCGGCGAGTTAAAGACGCGAAGTTCTATCCCCTCATGCGCACTCTTGCACTCATCACGTCTCTTCTTGCCACGCTCTCGGCCTTCTCGGCAGAGTTGGAATTGAAATCTCTGGGAGATGCCGCGGACGGTGCCAAAGCCAAACGCAAATACGGTCCTTACGTTGGTGTTTCCGTGGGTGAATCCTTTGGCCAAGAAGGCAATGTCCGCATCGGCAGCAATTCTTTTCCGCTCGATGACGTGAATGGCAGCGCCATCTTCAGCATTGAAGTGGGTAAAAGCTGGAAAATGAAACGTCTGCCAGTCATGGCTTCCGTCGATGTCGAAGGCACGTTTATGTCCACCAGCCTGTCGGGCAGCATTCCGACCGCTGCCTTGGCTCCTTCAGATGTGGCCTCTTATGAAGCCGACATGAACTCGCTCTTCTTCACACTGAACGGCACCTTGGCCCTCGATCTCTACCGTTATCGCTCACGCATCGGCAAGGTCGCTGCAGGTTTCCGTCCTTACATTGGTGGCGGTCTCGGCGGTGGTCAGGTCTGGTATCGAAATGCCACCGCACGCTCGGCGAGTCAAACCACAGGCGGCACGGTTGCCCCCAGCAGTGTGCCTTTCTCGGTCGATGAATTCATCAACGCCTGGAACTGGTATGCCGGTGTCGAATGGACCTGGCAGGACAAATACTCGGTCTTCCTCGAGTATCGCGACTTCAGCTTCGGTGATCTGGAAAACATGACTGATTTCTCCACCGATGGTTACCTCGTTGGTTTCCGTTACCGCTATTGATCGATCCCTGGCACTCCCCCACATCACTTCTCTCTCGGCTGACCTCTTTCCCCATGCAAAACTCCCGTCTTATTCTTTGCGCCCTCGCCGCAGCGGCTGCTCTCACCAGTTGTAAAACGATCACCTCGGATCGTGTGGTTTTCCCAAACACATCCATCGCCTACCAAACGGTCAGCGAGATGGTCGATGAAGAAACCATTGAGCACACGGTCAAATTCCGCAACGTCGGCCAAGAGGTCGTCAGCTTTGATTACACCATCGCCGATGAACCCGGCGTCCCTCACATGGATTGCCTGGGACCCAACAGCGGTCTGGTCGAAAACCTCTACCCAGGCGCAGAAGCCGAAGTCAAAAACCCGGTCAAGGATAGCGGCGTTTACGTCGTCCTCGGCCGTGTGACTTATGGCAAGCGCAGCAGCGAGCAATTGGCGAAGCAATACAAACCGAGCACACTCCTGCCCGCCAGCGGTGGCCCTGCTTCAAGTTCACCTCTCCCCATCCTGGAGCCTGTGAACGTTCCTGGAGAATAACGAATGCGCGGTTTTAGAAACCTCCTCAGCAGCCCCATACTTCTGGGGCTGTTTTGCTTGGCACTCTTCTCCAACGCTATTGCGGCGGATGATGAGGATGCTCGCCGCCTCTATTCACGTGGGGCGAAGCTGATTGCCGAAGGCGAGATGGAAGAGGCACTCGATCGTTTCAATAGCGTCGCCAGCCGATATCGCTGGAGTGAGACCTGTGCGCTGGCTCTCTGGGAGGTCTATCGGATCCAAGAACACCTGGGCAATGATGAAGGTGCCTTTGAAGCGCTGAATCGTCTTGCCACCGAGCAGCCCGGGCATTTTGAAAAAGCTCATTTGGCTCAGCTTCAGCTCGTGAAACGTCTGCTCGGTGCCGGACGTGACTCACGACGCACCTTGGAAACCGTGCGTCGTTCTCAGGTCACCGAGCCTGAGGTGCTCGTGGCCATGTTGCAAAGCATCATCAAAAATGGTCCGCAGAGTGAAGTGGGCATCCAGGCTCATTATTACCTTGCCCTGGCTCAGGAGAAAGCGGGCGAAAAAAAGGAAGCCATCGGCACTCACGAGGACTTCACGGAGACCTATCCGAAGCACGAGCTGGCGGATGATGCTGGTTACCAAGTGGCCTACATCGCTTACAAAGACTGGAAGACGATGCGCAGTACGGGACCGCATCAACGCGAAGCCGCTGCCGTTTCTCTAGCCTGGTTCCTCGCGCGTTTCCCCGAGAGCGATAAAGCCGCGCAGGCTCGTTCCTGTTTGTCGGAGGTTCGGGCCGCCGAACAACGTGAGCTCATCAGCCTAGCTCGCTACTATGAATCTCGAGGCAATGAAAAAGCCGCCACGGTGTATTATCAGCAGCTCGGTGAAAAGTTTCCTGAAGCCGCACTCGTGGAGGGTGAGCTCCGTGACAAAATTCGCGAGGCGCTCGCTCAAGCTGTCAGCGAGTAAACTTGCTTGTCGCGTCTCACATTAGGGGGCTAAAACAAAGCCCAGATCGATGCCGAAAGTTTAGTTAGGCAGAGGTGCTCGAAGAAGGGTGACAAGTCCTGAATTCATCCGCAGTTGGTGGTCATTTTCTGAGCCGTGAATCACGGCATCGTGACGAAATTGTCGCACGCTTAAGGTTGATGGTTGCTGAGTGCACCGTGCCAAAGGGCTCCGTCACATGACGGTTGGTGATCAGGTGACGAAAGTGTTGCTGAGGAGGTTTTGGCGTGTGGGCAAGCATGGGTTCAACTCAGCGCACGGTGCATCAGATGAATCCTGCACCGTGATGACCACATTCCTACCATGACACTCAATCTCCGTTCCCCCATCGGATGGCTACTGGCGCTGGCGCTGCTCAGCGCAGGTCCTTTGTCCGCCCAGGGCCTGCCCGCCCAGGAAAACCTCCTCCCCGTGAGCCGCACCGCTGGTGTGCTGACGGTGCAGCTGCCTCAGGGCAAGTCCACTTTGGTGGCTCTTCCCATGGTCAAGATCGTCGCCTCTGGAACCGTCGCTGCTTTGCCAGCTGCAGGTCAGATCGAAGTGACGTCATCCCCAGCTGTTCTGCCTTCTTTGACAGGGCCTCACGCCATCAAGATCACCAGTCGTGTGGATCAACGCGGAACAGGTTCGAATGCTCCTGCTGGCTCGAGCACGAACGCTTATGGTCTCTCCGCTCCGATCTCTTCGATCACGGGTCAAGTGGTGACCGCAACTCTCGCCACGGTGCCGAACGTGGGTGATGAATTTGTCATCTATCAAGTTCCAACGATTGCTTCGATCTTCGGTGCAACCAACACAGCGGGTCTCACCGGCGGTGCAACGGCTGACGTTGCTGACATCGTTTACCTCGGCAGCGCTGGCACCTTGGTGGGTTACTTCTACAACACCACGGCTTCCCAGTGGCGCTTGGCTTCCAATGCGGACAGTCCTGATCAGGGCTCCACAGCTGTTGGTAGCACGGGCGGTGTGCTCGTCGCTCGCAAAGCCGGTGGTGCTTCAGTGGTGTCCTTGACACTCTCAGGCAGCATTCTTCCTGGCAAACAAGTCGCTCCTGTGAGCAGCGGTTTCCAAGTCGTGAACAACCCGTATTCGGTGGCAACGACGCTGGCTGCCAGCGGTCTGCAGAACTTCATCAATGGTGGCACAGGCGCTGGCACGGCTGATTTGCTCTACATCGAGCAAGCCGGTGTGCTCACTGGCTACTATTTCAAAACAGGTGGCGTGGGTGGCACGGGCTGGCGCTCGCTCGCTGACAACGTCACCAATCAGGGAGCTGTTCTCGTGGCTCCAGGTAAAGCCTTCCTTTTCAAGGAACAGTCCGGCACCGCTGGCTTCGTCATGCAGGAGCCTTTCGCTGAGTAAACCCTGAAACCTCAATTCATTCCTCTTTTTTACTCATGAAAAAATTTCTCTTCTCTGCGTTGCTGGCGCTGAGTTCGCTGACCACCTCCCAGGCGGCGAATCTTTACTCCAGTAACTTGGGCAACGGCATCGCCACAGTCGGCGCTGCCAACGGCATCGCTAGCGGCACCGTTCGCTTCGGTGTGTTTCCACCAGGATTCGACTTCGATGCCAATGCCGCAAACTACGCCGCTCTGGATGCAGCCTTCACACAGGTTTACTCTTTCAGTGGTGCTCTCACCGTGGATGCCGTGAATGGCTTCTATCAGACCGCTCCAACCTACGCGACGGATGTCTCCTATGAAACCGTGCCTTACTCGACCATCGCTGGTCAAAAGGTGTATGTGTGGATCCTGAACCGCGTTGATGCTGCACTTGCAACTCAACAGGCCATCTTCTCCACCGATGCGACTTGGGTTTCCCCAACCGCTGTGGTTCAAGATACGGTTGTCTCCATCGACACTGGTGCTCCTGGTCTGACGGTCCATCTCGGACAGCTCGCCAATGGCAACAACATCGGTGCTGGTGCTCTCGCTCACACCACCGAAGGTGCTTTGGTCGAAGTTTCTGGTGTCGCCATTACCCGCACTCCTGGGACAGGTGAGATCCTCGAAGGTTCGACTGTCAGCTTCAGTGCGACAGTCGCAGAGGGAACTTTCCCGCTGAGCTACAAATGGCGCAAAAACGGGGTCGTGATCGCAGGCGCAGAATCTGCCACGTTCACGATCAACTCCGCCATGATTGGTGACTTTGGTGTCTATGACGTGGTGGTTTCCAACACGGTTTCGACCGACATTCCTAGCAACGCCATCAATCTGAGCGTTGTCACTCCGACTCCAACGATCATCAACGACCCTCAGTCCACCGTCGTGGCTGTCGGCAGTGTGTTGAATCTGGGTGTGGATGCAGTGGGTTCAGGCACTTTGACCTACCAATGGAAAAAAGGAGCTGATCTTCCTGGCCAAACAGAAGCTCTTCTGCGCCTGCCAAATGTGACGCTGGCCCAAGCTGGCACCTACAGTGTCGTCGTCAGCAACGCCAGTGGCAAAGCCACCAGCGCCAATGCTGAAGTCGTGGTGGTCAATCAGGCTCCTGAAACTGTGGTCAGCCCCGTGGGCGGCACGGTTGCTTTGAAAGCCATCGTTGCTGGTAAAAACGCCACCTATCAGTGGTTCCGTGGTGCAACACGCATCTACAACAGCACAAAGTTCCTGGGTGCAACGACACCAACACTCACCATCCGTGGTGTCAATCTGCTGGACTCCAATGACTACAGCTGCCGCGTGACCACCGGTTCTTCTTCCGCTTTCTCGGGCGTTCGCACGGTGAAAGTCTTCGACACAGCTCCTCTGATCGATGTCGCTGGTTTGCCAATGCCGAATGGCCGGATCGGAGCTACCTACAGCTTCCAGATCCCAACCGTCAGCGCAGCCAACCGTGGCGCGACCCTTTACGCCGCTACGAACCTGCCAACAGGTCTGAAGCTCGACACCAAAACCGGTCTGATCACAGGCCGTCCAACCAAAACCGGCACCTTCAACGTTGTCCTGCGCGCTTCCAATGCTCGTGGAACCGCTGAGAGCGCTGTGCAACCCGTTGTCATCAATGGCATTCTGCCGGGCCTCGAAGGAAGCTACATCGGTGTGGTTGAGCGTCAGGCAGTCCTCGGTGGTGAACTGGGCGGTCGTTTCGAAATGACCATCTCCAACACTGGTGCTGTCAGCGGCAAACTCCTCCTGGGTGTGGAAACTTATCCTCTCGCAGGTTTCATCGAAGCTTCCGCATTCCCTGTGCAGGCTTCCTTCATGCTTCAGCGCAAAGGTGGGCTTTCCCCTCTCAACATCAGCTTTGAACTCGAAGGTGACGATTACCTCGTGAACGGCCTGATCACGGACACTGAGAACGATCTCAACTTCAATGGTTTCCGCAATATCTGGACGACGGCAGCTCCTGCAACAGCCTACAGAGGCCTCTACAATGCGGCCATCGATCTCGAAAATGAAGACGACATTGGAGCTGCTGCGATTCCTCAAGGTGCAGGTTATCTGACCTTCAGCATCGCAAACGACGGCAAACTCAGCATCAAAGGTAAAACCGCTGACGGCATCGGTCTGACAACAGCAACCTTTGTCGGTCCTGCCGGTGAAGTTTTCCTCTTCAACACCCTCTACACAACAGCGCGCAAAGGTTCGATCCTGTCTCTGTTTGAAATTGCTCTGGGTGCTACCAATCCAGAAAACACACTGCTCGGTGCCGCCACTTGGTCCCGCCCAGTCGATCCTGCCGCAGCACAGAAAACCTACAAAGCTGGTTTCGGTCCGGTTGATGTGATCGTCTTCGGCGGTCGTTACACACCACCGGTGAGCCCCCTTGTGGCACTTGATTTGGCCCTCAACTCCGTTGTTGACCTCAACTTCGAAGAAGGTGGTCTTGCGGGTGCTACAGTGAATCCAAACGTGGACATTCGTCTGGAAGCCAAAAGCAAAGCCGTCGTCACGAGTGCGAACCCAGATTCAACGACTCTGACGATTGCCGAAGCAACTGGTCTGATCACTGGAGGCTTTAAGCTCGGTGGTCTTCGCACCGCGAAGTTTGAAGGGGTGATCCTTCCAGAAAACGGTGAGCTTGTCGGCCTTGGCCACTTCCTCCTCCCGAATGCTGCTAACTCGCAGATCCTCTCAGGTCTGGTCTCCCTTGAAGAGCCAGCAGCTGTAGCTCCTTAATCACTCAACAATCTGACTGACAAACCCTGCCTTTTTAACAGACATCCTATACAAATTTATGAAGCTAACTCCTCTCAAAGCGATCAGTGCCATCTGCGCAGCCTTTGGCTGCCTGCTGAGCACTGCCAGCGCCGACATCATTGAGGTCAGTGCGAACATCACTTCAGACACACGCTGGACGCGTGACAATGTTTATGTGTTGAACCGCGTTGTTTACCTCCTGCCTCCAGCAAAGCTGGTCGTGGAGCCCGGAACGGTCATCCGTGCAGCCAATTCCGTCACCACAGGCATCTTGAACAATCCAGGTTCCTTGGTGGTTTCCCGTGGTGCCAAAATCATCGGCAATGCCACGGTGGATGATCCAATCATCTTCACATCTTTGGACGATCCTTACGTTCCTGGTGGTGCCAACACCATTCCAGCAACCGTCACCGGTGCTTCTGGTCCCGTGACCATCACGCCCCAGGACTACTCTGTGAATGGTGTTGCAGGTGCTAACGCCTTCTCGTATTCGAAAGAGTGCGGTGGTCTGATCTTGCTGGGACGCACTCCAATTGGTTATGATCAAGATGGTGATGCGACTCGTCTGAATTGGAATGGGTTCACACACACGGGTGATACCCTGGCTTTCCCGACACAGTTTAGCCCTACGACCGGAAACGGCACGGGTTTCGCGTTGATTGAAGGTCTCACTTCTACAACAGTGACTCTATCACAAACGTTTGATTCTGATGGTGCTGGCACTCTCTTCACTCCGAGCACAACCTTCAATCCTGGTTACTTCGGTGGTGTGGATGAAAATGACAACAGCGGAACCGTCCGGTTCTGGTCTCATCGCTACGGTGGTTTCAACATCTCCGGCAACAATGAAATCAACGGTGTCACCATGGGTGGTTGCGGTCGCGGAACCGTTCTTGAATTCCAAGAAGTCGCTCAAAACGCGGACGACGGCTTCGAGTGGTTCGGTGGTTACAACAACTGCCGTTACTTGGCTTCCGTGGTGAATGGTGATGACTGCTTCGACGGTGACTTCGGTTTCTCAGGCAATCTCCAATACTTGTTCGCCATCAACGACAACGAAAGTTATCTGCGCTCAAACTATGATGGCATCGTCGGTGGCCTTCAGGTCGGTCGTAATTCTTTCGCACTCAGCGACAAGATGGTCGAGTGGGATGGTTCTGAACCTGACTACACGCCAGTGAGTCCCCAGACGAGCACTTGGGCCTTTAACTTTACCTTCATTGGCAACAAGGGGGCAAACTTCGCGACTCCTGCAAACCAGGACAGCGCCATGCATCTGCTCAAAGGGGCTGCTGGTCGCTGGAGCAATGGCGTTGCTGAAGATATCGGTGGTGGTGCTGGAGCCAACGGTCCGCTGGTCTTCATTGCAAACATTGCCGTCCCTGTCGCTGAAACCGTCGTCACCGAAACAGATGTCTTCAATCTGCTGTATCACAACATTGGTGTGGTGAGTTCAGGTGCAACCGCTGCAAATGATTTGACCACACTTGCTGCGGCCACCATCCCCCAGTTGCGTGGTAAAGGTCATGCGACAAAGAACGGTCTCGACCCACGTCTCGTGAACGACACCGACCCAGCCAGCGTCGCTCGTGACTTCACCCTCGGTGTGGCGACTCGTCCAGGTGTGGAAGACTTCTTCTCCCCGGTGCGCTTCCGCGGTGCCATGCGTGACAACAACTGGCTCTACGGCTGGACCTGGACTCACGCTGTCGAACTCATGCCAAACTCGAACGTTGAGCGCCCGAATGTGACGCTCTCCGTGACCGGTGCTACGGTTTCCGTTTCTTTCCAGGCTGACCTGGATGAAACCACCAATGGCGACAAAGTGCTCTACGTCATCGAGCGCTCCCTGGATGGCCGCACCTGGTCTCCAATCGGCACCGTGCAGGACGGCTCGGCTGCGGATGCTCCAAACGCAGTTTTGGCGGATGCCGACGCTGCTGCGGGCACCATCCGTGTGGCTGACAGTGTTTTCATCTACACCGGCGCCGTGGTTCACTACCGCGTGATCCCGCAGTAAGTTGAAACGGTTCACTCGCTGAATCCAAATCACGAACAGGGTGGTCTTCGGGCCACCCTGTTTTTTGCGTTTGAGGGAGGGCTTTAGGTTAGTTCAGCGTCAGCGGGATTTTGGAAAACAGACAAGTGAGACGCTAAGTGCCAAGGATGCCCACTGAGAGAAACCCGTGCGGTCGCCTTGCAAAGCCAGCGCGACCTTGTTTCTCAGGATAGCAGCCGAAGAAAGCACCGCCCCGAGAGATCTGGAGAACACCAAAGATGAATTCAGAAGGCATTTCTCTGCGGCCTTCTACACTCTGCGGTGTCAGTCTGAATTCCCCAGGTGGGAAAAAAATCACGCCCTCGGTGCGTGCACAGACCTCCTCATGGCAAAGAATCATGCCCTCTGTGCACTGCACAGACCCCTCCATGGAAAGCCAAATGCCACTCGGTGCACTGCACAGACCCCTCCATGGAAAGCCAAATGGCACTCTGTGCACGCACAGACCCCTCCATGGAAAGCCAAATGGCACTCTGTGCATGCACAGCCCCCTTCATGGAAAGCCAAATGGCACTCTGTGCATGCACAGACCCCTCCATGGAAAGCCAAATGCCACTCGGTGCACGCACAGACCCCTTCATGGAAAGCCAAATGCCACTCGGTGCATGCAACGACCCCTTCATGGAAAGCCAAATGGCACCCGTTGCATGCATTTTGCCCAGGTAAACAAGGCCAATCCCGAGAAAATACCGCCGTGATCCCCGGTTTCGAAGGCTAAAGGCCTTCCGCATTTCAGAGAAAGGTGGCCGAGCCTGACCAAGGCGACCCTGGAAAACCGACAACGCGTTTCCGTAGGCTGGATGTGTTTGGCGGGGAAGAGGGCCCCCCCTCCTGGACCTGCTGCGCCAAACTATCCGGCGTCTCGGAAGGTGATACAGCTCTCGCCGCCCCCAAACCGCCGGATAGTTCGGCGAAGGGAATCCATCGCGCGGACGGTGCCTATTTTCGCAGAACACATCCGGCCTACGATTGGCCAAACCGTAGGGCGGAAGTGTTTTGCGGGGAAGACTTCGCAACGCCGCCAACGGTCATCGCCAAATTTTCCGCCTTCTTGGACGGTGATACAGCCCCCGCCGCCCCCAAACCGCCGGATCATTCGGCGAAGGGAATCCATCGCGCGGACAATCCCTTTTTGCGCCGAACACATCCGCCTTATGTCTCAAATGCCTGTGAAACGACCTTCGAAGTCCGCTCCACAGACGCTTTGTCTGTGACAGATCCGTCATGTGACAAAAAGGTTTCGAGTCTAAGTGACTGTTTTGTCACTCAAAAAAGGTTTCTCGGATGCCTTGAAACAGCACTCATAAGGCCGCCTTGAAAGCACCCCTGGCGGATTTGCTGCATGTCTTGCCGTTCCCGATTTTTTCCCGATTTTTCCCTCACACGCTCTCTGAACATGGCTCTGGCGAGCGGGCTCATGCTCAGTGGCATCACCCCCTTTTCCTCATCGGGACAGGAGACTTCTGCGGCATCGTCCCTCACGGACACCGACGCCCTGGTCGCCCGATTGGTTGAAGAATCGCAGAAGCACAAGGTCGCGCGCAAATCAGATCCAAAAGATCCCGTCTGGCAGGCGGAATCCTACGCCAGCGGTCTGGCGGATGAAGTGTCGCTCTACAACGAGTGGATGCTGAAGGTCATTCTGAAGTATGCCGAGCGTGGTGACCTCGCAGAGGCTGCTTATGTCTCAGACCAGCTTCCCGGAGCAGGCAGTGCTCTCGCTCACGCGGAACTTGCCGTGATACATGCGCGCAAAACTGAAAAGTCAGAAGCCGAACGCCACATTCAAGCGGCCAAAGATGCGAGCAGTTCTGTCTCACGTCTATTTCTGAGCAAGGTCCTCGCTCGGTGTGCTCTGGCGCTCAAGTTGCTGAAGTTGGACACCGAGGCCGTCTCTCTATTAAGTCAGGTTGAAGAGCTGGAACTTCTGGATCTCGACACGGCTCTTCAGCAGGAGGGGCTGGCTCAGCATCTGACTTTAGCGCAAGCGCAGGCGAGATTGGATCAAATGACGGCGAGGGGCTCTGATGAGGCTAAATGTCACTTTTTGTTAGCCTGTGCGGAGCAACATCTGAAGTCAGGCAAATCTGAGCTGGGTTTGCCCTTTCTGGAAGCCGTCTCCAACCTTTCCTCGAAAAATGGGCTGCCCACCGCTCAGCATGTTCTCATTGATGTCGCCCGGTTGCACTGGATGTCGGGGCAGACTCAAGAAGCTAAGAAGACCCTCAGTTTCTTCCTGCAATGCTGTGAACGATACGCTGACGCAGCCGAATGGAAGGCTCCGTTTATCTCGGACGCAGTGAGTTTATTGCTGGATTGGAAACAGCCAGACGAAGCGCGTGTTTGGCTGAAGCTTGCAGAGACCTCGTTGCCAAAAGTTTATGTTCTGGATTCGCCTCAAGCCGTGCTAGCAGTGGGGCGGCAGCTGGCGAGACTGGATGGAGCGGAAGTTCGTGACCGATTCGCCGTGATGGCCGCACAGGCCGGGTTGCAGCATCCGCATCCGAGGTCTCGTGCCAGCGCCGCAGTGCAGATCGCACTCTACTACGCAGAATTGGGAGCTTCGATTCCCGCTTCGGTGACCAAGATCCTCAGCGCTGAGCCGGGGGAGGGGGCTGAGTAAGCATGGTCCACTCACTCTTTGTTTGGCAACGCGGGTTGTTAGGCTTGGTTTTGTTTTGCTTGCTGCCATGCAGTGCGGCCTGGGCTCAATCAGGCAATGGCGCTCTGCGTGGCTCGATCTTGGATGCCGATTTCTCCGTGCCTGTCGCGGGAGTTTCCGTCAGCCTTGAGGGATCTGGGCAGGGAGCTACTTCCACAGAAGATGGCAGCTTCTTCATCAATGACATTCCCCCAGGTCAGTACACCCTTTTGGCGATCAAAGACGGTTTCGTGCGCGAGCGCCGCAGTGGCGTCTTAATCACACCAGGTTCTGTCAAAGAGATCGATTTGGAGATGACGGCTGAGGTTGTGGAGTTGGATGAATTCGTCGTTTCCCAAGAAGAACTGATCGATACCACAGCAGGCACAGAAACGATCACGCTGCGCACTGAATTGAAGACCTTTACGGAAGTCTTGGGTCAACAATTCATCTCTCAAACGGGGGCTAGCGATGCAGCGAAGCTTCTTGCGAAAACCACGGGCGTCAACGTTGCGGATGGCAAGTTCGTGGTCGTTCGCGGACTCAACGACCGCTACAACGTGGTCAGTCTGAATTCCCTGCGCATTCCGAGTTCGGATCCAGATCGTCGTGCGGTGGCGCTGGACCTTTTCCCAACGGCCGTCATTCAAGATGTGCGCACGAGCAAAACCTTCCTGCCAGATCTGAATGGTGAATCGACCGGCGGCACGATCAACATCGTGACCAAGGCGGTGCCGGATGAAAACTTCGCCAAATTCAAAGTGGGCACGGGTTACAACACTCAGTCCACGGGCAACAATAAGTTCCTCAGTTATCAAGGAGGGGGCACCGGTATGTTTGGCACAGCTGAGAATCGTAAGTTGCCGGACTTCATCCGGAATTCAGATCTGCCTGCGCTGAGCGGATCGAGCCGCTCGGACAGTCCAGAAAGGTTGGAACGGCAGAGAGTGAATGATGCTTTGAGTCCCGTCATGGGAACCACGGAAATTGAAGCGCCGATGGATCTGAGCCTGGAAGCGAGTCTTGGGCATCGCGGTGAGTTCATGGGTGCTCCGGCTGGCATCACGGTGGCCACGGATTACTCCAAAAAATACATCTACAACGATGATGACTTTGTGGGTCGCTACGTTTTCGCCCCTGTCGGACAGTCCAATCAGGGCGAGGTCCAACTCGTTCGTCGAACCTCGTTGGTTCGGTCGGGTCAAGAAACCATGCGTGCGGGTTTGCTGGTCGCCGCAGGTTTTCAACCGGACGATGATGATGAAATCGTTTTCACCTATTTCTTCAATCGAGTGGCTGAAGATCGTGCGACCTTGCAGCTCGGGCAGTTGGATTTGAATTCCTTCTCCGCGACGGATCGTGATTACCGTGAAACGCTGACCTACACGCAACGTGACCTTCGAGTCATGCAGTTGGCTGGCAAACACATCCAGGAGCTGAATGGCAAGGAGTTGGATATTCGCTGGGCGATGGCCTACAATCAATCGTCTCAGCTCGAGCCTGATCATCGTTTTGTGCGTGGCATTTTGGATTTGAGCAGCCTAACCCCAAGTGCAGGAGGCGTGACGGGCGTTTACAATCCGGTTCCCGGAAATCCTGTGGTGCCTGAATTCCAGCGGCTCTGGCGTGAACTTTACGATGAGAACTACTCGGCCAAGTTTGATGTCACGACGGATCTTTTCGAAGGGGAAGACGGCGTTTCGGCCAAGATCAAGTTTGGTGGCTTGCTCGACTATTCAGATCGTGAGTATCGCTCCGACGGTTTTGTTTACAGTCGTGGTTCCGAGAATCAGCAGTTCCCGAACTTGGTGAAACCTGGGTTCCCTGGAGCGACTTGGGCCGATGTTTTCTTGAGTGGCAATTTACCCGTGGGCACGGACCCGGATGGCATCCCGAACAATGGTCCCATCACGCCAGTCAATCAGTTCAACTACCTTTACCGCGCTGGTGATTTTGAGGCATATCAGGCTTCACAGATCATTGCTGGCGGTTACACCACCTTGGATTTCGATCTCAGCCCTGGGCTGAACATCGCTCTCGGGGGGCGCATTGAGTCCACAGACATCAAAATCCAGTCCACCGAGATCTGGAGGTATCCCGATGAAGTCCTGCGCTTTGCCTTGCTGAGCGATGCTGACCGTCTGGGCCAAGATCAGACTTTGAAGCAATTGGTGAATGCCGCCTTTTTGGGTGACGTGAATGCTCAGAATGATCCGCGCTTGGCAGCTCGCAGTCGTGCCGCCATCAATGAACAGCACTTTCTGCCAGCACTCTCCGTGAACTGGGATAGCACCGAGCACACACGAATCCGTGCGGCGATCTCACGCACTGTGGCACGGCCATCGTTTAAAGAGCTGGCCCCTGTGGTGTTCCTGAATGTGGAGTCGGGTGACCTTTTCGTGGGAAATCCTGATTTGGAAATGTCTGAGATCATGAACTACGACACGCGCTGGGAATGGTTCCCGACGCCTGGGAGCCTTCTAGGGGTGAGTTTCTTCGCCAAACGCATTCAAAAGCCCATCGAATATGCCCAGGAGGGTGGAGATGCGGCAGGTCCGGCTCTGGTGCGTTATGTGAATTCGGATGAAGGCTCAGTTTATGGGATGGAGTTGGAGTTTCAGCGAGACTTGAGTTTCATCGCGGAGGAACTGAAGCACTTCTCCATCGGTGCCAACTACTCCTACATCAAATCCCAGGCGACGCGCCCCGTGTTTGTCGGCAACTCGATCGACCCCGTCACAGGTGAATTGGAGACGATTCCGAGTGTGTTTGGCAAGAGCCGCCGTCTCCAGGGACAGCCGGATTACATCGTCAATTTTAACTTCAACTACGACAATCCAGAGAAGCCGCTCACGCTGGGCGCCTTCTTGAACATCACGGGGCCGCAGTTGTTTGCAGTCGGTGGCACACCGCAGGATCCGGACGTATTTCAAGAGCCCTTTACGACGTTTGACCTGAGCATTGGTTATCGTCTCAACAAATACAGTCGCCTCACTTTCCGCGCTCAAAATCTCCTCAACGCGCAAGTCACCCGGTATTTTAACAATCAGGGGCGTCCTCTGCATTCGACCCGTCAGACAGGGATTGGATTCACGGTCAGTCTGACGATGGATTGGTGATTCCTTTACATCACGCTGCTTGCGGTTCAGTCAGGTGGAGGCATGATGTCTGACCCTCTTTTTGACTGCATTGCATCATGCCCGTTGCTGCCCTCACCTGCCCGCATTGTGAGAAACCTGTAGAAATTCAGGTGACGGCTGTGACGCGTTCACGTGCCTGCCCTGCCTGTGGTCAGATTCTCATGCTCCAGGTTGCCGAAAAGGAATCGGGGATGAAACGGAAAGCGCTGCTGGTGGCACCGACCTCACCGACCGACACGCTGCAAAAACCTGATTTCAGTCAGGAGCCGCAACAACTGCCAGGAGATGCTTTTGAACGCATGCGCTCCGATCCTGAACTGCAACGTATGCGTGCACGACTGATTCGGGGCGTGGTTTTTGTGATGAGTTTGATCGCACTGGCGGCGGTGCTCAGTCTGATGGGTCTCTGGAAAATGGAAGAACCTGAGCCGGTGAAAGAATCTGCGTTGATCCCCATTTCCGACGCGAACATGCAGAGAGAAGAGCACGTCATGCTGCCTCCGGCGATTTCGAGACCGCTGGACATCGAAAAATCGATCCGGCGCATCCAAATGCAGCCTTCTGCCGACCTGAGTGAAAAGCGCGACGAAGCCGGGCAATAGGCGCGGTTCAGATTTCGAAAAAAAGTTTTATTCGAATCTGCAAGAAGGTTTCAGGGTGGGCGTAATTCTCCACGAAATCAGTCATCAAACTCCCTCCGCGTTATGAAAATGCACCAAAACTGCCAAGGCAATCACCTCGATCTCCGCGCCGGAGCCAGCCGCCGCGACTTCCTTTATGTGGGGATGATGGGGGGGCTCGGTCTCACGCTTCCACAAATGCTGCGTCTCCAAGCCAATGGCGTGATGCCTGAGGTTGAGTCCTACAAGCCGATCGCTGACTCGATCATTCACATCTACCTTCCTGGGGGCATGGCTCAGCATGAATCCTGGGATCCGAAGCCTTTTGCCAGCGTTGATTACCGTGGACCTTACACGCCGATCAAGACCTCCATTCCTGGGGAATACGTCGGCGAGAAGTTTCAGAACATCGCCAAAATCATGAACAAGCTGACGGTCATCCGCAGCATGACCCATGGTGAAGCTGCCCATGAGCGTGGCACGCACAACATGTTCACGGGTTACCGCCCAAGCCCTGCGATCAAGTTCCCAAGCTTCGGTTCCGTCATCTCTCACGAGCAGGGTTCACGCAACAATCTGCCTCCCTATGTGGTGGTGCCAAACGTGATCGCTCCTGACCAGGGCACGGGTTACATGAGCAGCGCCTTCGGTCCATTCGCTCTGGGCAGCGATCCAGCAGACAAAGGCTTCACCGTTCGTGACCTCCTGACTCCCAAGGACATCGATGAAAAGCGCTTTGATCGTCGTCGCAGTCTTCTGGGTGCGGTGGATGAGCACTTCCGTTCGGTCGAAAAAGCCGATTCCATCAATGCAATGGACAGTTTCTATCAGGCTGCGTATGGCTTGATCAGCAGCACTCAAGCTCGTGAGGCCTTTGACCTGAACAAAGAAGCCGACAAACTTCGCGACGAATACGGTCGCAACAGCGCGGGTCAGCGTTTCTTGCTCGCTCGTCGTCTTGTCGAAGCGGGTGTCCGCATGGTTTCAGTCACTTTCGGTGGTTGGGATCACCACTCCAACATCAAGAACGCCTTCGATGGTCAAGCTCCTCAGTTCGACCAAGCTTTTGCCCGCCTGATCACCGATCTTTCGGATCGCGGCATGCTGAAGCGGACTCTGGTCATGGTCAGTTCCGAATTCGGTCGCACACCGAAGATCAATGGCACCAATGGTCGTGACCACTGGCCACGCGTGTTCTCGGTCGCCATGGCTGGAGGCGGGGTTAAAGAAGGTTACATCCACGGCGCGTCTGACGCACTCGGCGGTGAGCCTGATCGCGATGCGGTGGGTCCAGAAGATCTCGCCAAAACCATGTATCGCCTGCTCGGCATCAATGGTGAAAAGCGCATCATGTC
>JAIXVB010000634.1 GCA_027483245.1 Verrucomicrobiaceae bacterium
CTCATTACGGTGTCCGACCGTCTCATTACGATGTCCGACCGTCTCATTACGGTGTCCGACCGTCTCATTACGATGTCCGACCGTCTCATTACAGCGTCCGACCGGGTCGTTGTTTCGTCTGACCGCACCACTGCTACTTCCGACCGCGCCATTGCTACTTCCGACCACGCCATTGCTTTGTCCGACCGACACCGTGCTAGGGCTCGTTGGCTGGATGTGTTCGGCGCGAGGATCCAACGCCAGAATCACGATCCAGCCGCCAAACACATCCGCCCTACAGGACGCATCGAATCACGCGGGAACGGAGGCCCGCAACTTCGCGGCAATCTCCAGGAACACTCGTGTCGAGAGGTGTTGGCTGGGGTCTTCGAGGGCGATGGGGTGACCTTCATCGCCTGATTCACGCACGGACATCTCGATGGGGACCTGCCCGAGGAGCGAGACTCCCAGTCGCTTGGCCTCATGTTCGCCACCGCCTTTGCCAAAGATCGGATACGCAATGCCATCGCTCGGGCAGAGGAAGTAACTCATGTTCTCAACGATGCCGAGGATGGGCACATTGACCTTTTGGAACATGGTCACGGCCTTGCGCGCATCGATCAGCGCAACCTCTTGTGGGGTGGTGACGATGACCACGCCATCCAGGGCCACGGTCTGCACGATGGTGAGCTGGATGTCGCCCGTGCCCGGAGGCAGATCGAGAATGAGGTAGTCGAGATCATTCCAAGCGCACTGGCGGAGGAACTGCTGGGTATAGCGCGTGGCGATGGGGCCACGGACGATCACCGGGCTGTCGTCTTCCAAAAGGAAACCCATGCTCATGAGCTGCAAACCGTAGCGCTCAATCGGCACGATCTGCTGCTCTTCATTCTGATAAGGCTGCTCCTGACTGCCGAACATGTGGGCAATGCTGGGCCCATAGAGATCGCAATCACACAGGCCGACTCGCGCGCCGGTCTTGCTCAAAGCCACGGCGAGATTCGAGGCGACGGTGCTTTTTCCCACGCCCCCCTTCCCTGAGGCGACGGCGATGATGCGCTTCACGCCATGAATGCTGGACTTGGGCAGTTTGTCCGCGCTCTGCGTCGCCGGTGTGGGCGGCTCTTTGATATCAAAGTTCAACTGCACATCGCTCACGCCTGGAAGCTTTTTCAACACATCCACTGCCTGCTCATGAATGAGGCGCGGGATGTTGGGGTCACGCGTGGCGACCGAGATCTCAACGGTGACTTTGCCACCGTCCGCGAGGGTGATGCCCTGGACGAGTCCAAAGGAGACGATGTCTCGGCTAAAGCCTGGGTAACGAACTTGGGCGAGGGCGGTGCGGATGTCGGATTCGGTCGGCATGGTTGGGAGGTCGGATACGTCTCCGCTAGCCGCATGGCTTCAAATGGCAAGCGCAGGTTGGCAGTGAACCCACTCAGGACTCCCCTTCATTGTCCTCAGGGAATCGCTCCACGAACCGCATCGCGTGGTCAATGAATCGCAGCGGCACGTCGTCGGTGGGGCCGTTTCGGTTCTTTGCCAGGATGAGCACGGCCTGACCTTTTTTCTTGGCCTCCGCCTCTTCGTCGCCCACTTCCATCTTCGCCCCGGCGTAGTCTTCACGGGTCAGCAGACCGACCATGTCCGCATCCTGCTCGATGGAACCAGACTCACGCAAATCGGAAAGCACGGGCCGCTGACCTTTGCGCGATTCCACCGCACGATTGAGCTGGGCGAGAACGATGACTGGCACGTTGAGCTCTTTGGCGATGCCTTTGAGCCCGGCGGAGATTTCTGCAATTTCGATCTGACGATTGTCTTTGGCGCGGCGACTGCCAGAGGTCATGAGCTGAAGATAGTCGATCATGATCATCTGGATGTCGTGCTGCTTCTTCATGCGCCGGGCTTTGGCGCGCAGTTCGAGGACATCGAGACCTGGCGTTTCATCGATGAGGATGTTCGCCTTTTGCAGCTCACGCACCGCCTTGGACAGGGCCTCTTGCTGAGCACGGGAGAGCAGACCACGGGAGAGATCCTGCATGGAAAGTTGGGCGCGGGAGACGAGAAGACGACGCACCAGCATGGTCGCGCTCATTTCGAGACTGAAGACGGCGCAGGGCTTGTTACAGTCCACCGCGATGTGCTCGACGATGTTCATCGCGAGGGATGTTTTTCCCATGGAGGGACGAGCCGCGATGACGAACATTTCCGCGCCTTGCAGACCACTGCTCATTTGGTCCAGCTTGCTGTAGCCGGTGGAAAGCCCGCGCAACTGCCCGGGATGCTCCAGCATGTATTGAATGGAGTCGATGGCCTCAGCGACATGGGCTGATAGACTCTTCACGCCATCGGTCTTGCCGGTGGACTCGCGCACGGCCAGCACGCGCTGTTCAGCATGGTCGATCAGCGTGTTGACGTCTTCATCGAGCTGCTCTTTGCCATGCTCATAGGCGTTGTGGATGTTCAGCGAGCAGGCGTGAATCATCTGACGGAGAATGTGCTTCTCCAGGACGATTTTTTTATAGTGGGTGTAGTGCGCCGGGATCGGCACAAAGGTGAACAACTCCGAGATCGCTGCGGGTCCGCCGACACGATCCAGCAAACCCTGATCGCGCAGGGCATTGGTGACGATGACCGGATCGATGGGGAGGTTCTTGTCGTAAAACTCCAACAGCTTCTCATAGACCGTGCGATTGGCCTCATGATAAAAAGCGGCGGCTGGCAATGTGACACGGCTCTCACTGAGTCGCTCGTTGGGATCTTGCAGCAGGCTGGAGATGACGCCCTTTTCGGCTTCATCGCTGAAAGGCAGCGCGCGGTTGATGTTCGCCAACAACTCCTCGGCGGTGGGATCGCCTTTTTTCTTGCTGAAGGGCACGACGTTCGGCGGCGAACTGCCGGGAACAGGGAGGGCGCCGGGGGCGGCGGCGACGGATGCGAGCTGGGCTGCGGATTCTGCCATGATGCGGGGGAACAGCAGAGACAGGAGGAAGAGCACGTCAATCAGAGCAACCTGCGAAGAGACCGCGAACAGCCTGTGAATAAGCTGTGTAGAAGTGTATTTTCTAGATCAGCATTGCGCGTGCCAAGAAACAGCGGCCTCACTCCGTGCGTAGGTGTGTGCATGAGTTTCCCGCAGAGCCGCCGTCATTTTCTTTCCAGTGCCTATGGCGTGGGCACGATCGCGCTCGCCACGCTGCTGAAGCAAGAGGGACTCCTGGCCAATCCCGCCCTCGCTGGCAATGGGCCGCAGCATTTTGATCTGACACCGAAACCTGCGCATGGCTTTGGCCAGGCGAAGGCGATGATCTCGATGTTCATGCAGGGCGGCCCGAGCCATATCGATCTGTTCGAGCCCAAGCCCGAGCTGATGAAGCTGGATGGCAAGGATTTCCCAGGTGAAATCAAGTATGACGACGCTGCCGGTGCCAGCCGCGAGGTGATGGGACCGCAGTGGAAATTCAAACCTCGCGGTCAGAGCGGCATTGAGATGAGCGACCTCATTCCGCACATGGGCAGCATTGCCGATGAGATGACGCTGATCCGTTCCATGCACACTGGGGTCAACAATCACGGCCAGTCCATCTACGCGCTGCTCAATGGACAGATCGTCGGCGGACGCCCCACCCTCGGCAGTTGGATCACGTATGGGCTCGGCAGCGAGAACCAAGATCTGCCCGCCTATGTGGCCCTCACCGATCCACGCGGCCTGCCGGTGCTGGGTGTGGATAACTTTAGCAATGGCTGGCTGCCCTCCGTGTATCAGGGCACTGTCGTTCGCTCCAAAGAGCCACGCATTCTCAATCTCGACCCGCCTTTATCCCTGAAGGGCGAGGCCCAGGCTCGATACCTGAAATTCGTCAACCGGCTCAATCGCGAACACGCCGATGCCCGCCCCGGAGAGAGCGATCTGGAAGCACGCATCCAGAGTTTCGAACTCGCCGCGCGCATGCAAACCGCCGCGAAAGAAGCGCTCGACATCAGCCAAGAAAACCTGTCCACGAAGAAGCTCTACGGCATCGACAAACCCGCCACAGAAGAGTTTGGCAAACGTTGCCTCATCGCCCGCCGCCTCGTCGAGCGCGGCGTCCGATTTGTCTCCATCTTCACGGGCAATCAAACCTGGGATCATCACAGCAGCATCCTCACCGCCCTGCCCAAAGCCTGCGAGCAAGTGGATCAGCCCGCCGCCGCTCTGGTGTTGGATTTGAAACAACGCGGCCTGCTCGACAGCACCATCGTCCATTGGGGTGGCGAGATGGGCCGACTGCCAGTGATCCAAAACCGCGCTGGAGCCAAGGATCGCGCCACCGTCGGACGCGACCACAACACTTACGGCTTCAGCATGTGGGTCGCAGGCGGAGGTTTCAAAGCAGGTTATGCTCACGGTGCCACGGATGAGTTCGGGCATCACGCCGTCAAAGACGTGGTGAACCACTTCGATTATCACGCCACCCTGCTTCACCTCTTTGGGCTCGATGCCAAAAAGCTCAGTTACAAACGCAACGGCACCGAACAAGTGCTCGTGGAAAATCCCCAAGCAAGGGTGGTGAGTGAATTGCTGGCTTGAGGGTGGGAGCTGAAGGCTTGCGCATACACTGAAGAGCGATGGGGGTTCTTTGAATCTGGAAGAAGAGGCTAGAAAACCTAGGCTACGGACGGAGCGGCCTCACCTCTTTGGGTTGGTCTGTAAAGTTGGCCCGCTTTGTTCTTATTGGACTTCACCCCCTCTGGCTTCACCTCTTGACCACCTTATGACCGCAGCGACCCAACGTTCTATTTCGCGATGGATTCACATCCTCTTTGCTCTGCCCTTGATCGGATTCATTTACGGTCCGGCTGCTGACGTGGAACCTTACCGCGCTTACTTTCAATATCTGTATTTCCCAGTGGTGGCACTGTCAGGATTGTGGATGTGGAAGGGACATGTGGTGACCAA
>JAIXVB010000419.1 GCA_027483245.1 Verrucomicrobiaceae bacterium
AAAACCTCGCTTGCACACGTCTCGTGCGCCCCTACCATCGCGGCCCCTTTTTCTCTTTTTATAGCAATGGAACAACCTCTCCCTGGACAACGCTGGGTCAGCGATAGTGAACCCGAACTCGGTCTCGGTGTGGTGATGAAAGCGGAGTTCGGCCGCGTGGAGATCTTTTTCCCTGCGGCGGGTGAGCACCGCCAGTTCGCCATGAAAACCGCCCCGCTGCGCCGGGTGCACTTCACCGCTGGTGCCACGATCAAAACCCACGATGGCAAATCCCTGGAAGTCGAGTCCGTGGAGGAGCGCCAAGGCATGCTCTTTTACATCGGCACCGACCGCGAGGTCAGCGAGGCCGAACTCTCCGACACCATCAGCTTTAGCAAACCCGAGGACCGCCTCCTGGCCGGGCAGATCGATGAACTGCGCACCTTTGATGTCCGCATCGAGTCCCTGCAGCGCCGCGCCGAAATGCGCCAGTCCAGCGTGAGGGGGTTCTGCGGCGGACGTGTGGACCTGCTGCCACATCAAATCTACATCGCCAACGAAGTCGCCAGCCGTCTGGTTCCACGCGTGCTCTTGGCCGATGAAGTGGGCCTGGGCAAGACCATCGAGGCCAGCCTCATCCTCCATCGCCTGCACCTCACCGGTCGGGCGGAGCGCATCCTCATCCTGGTGCCAGAGCCCCTGGTGAATCAGTGGTTCGTCGAGCTTTACCGCCGCTTTCACCTCACCTTTTCCATCTTCGACGAGGACCGCTGCGACGTCATCGAGACTGAGGAAGAGGGCATCAACCCCTTCCTGGAAAGCCAGCTCATCCTCTGCAGCACCACCTTCCTGGCCAGCTCCCCGCAGCGCGCCCAGCAGGTCGCCGAGGCAGGCTGGGACCTCCTCGTCGTCGATGAGGCCCACCACCTCGAGTGGAGCCCCGAGGCCCCCAGCGCCTCTTACACCCTGGTGGAGACCCTCACCGCCCAGATCCCCGGCCTGCTCCTGCTCACCGCCACGCCCCAGCAGCTCGGACCCGAGGGGCACTTCGCCCGTCTGCGTCTCCTGGACCCAAATCGCTACGCCGATCTCGGCCAATTCCTCGCCGAATCCGAGCACTACGAAGAAGTGGCCAAGGCCATGGATCGCCTCGCCTCCGGCAAGAACCCCACCGCAGCGGATGAAAAGCTCTTCATCAAAAAATCCCCGCATCTGAAGGAGCACCTCAAGGCCACCAAAGCCGGCACCGAAGGCGCGCGTGAGAAGCTTATTTCCGCCCTTCTCGACGAATTCGGCACCGGCCGCGTCATGTTCCGCAACACCCGCGCCGCCCTCACCGGCTTCCCCGAGCGCGAGGCCCTGCTCGCCCCTCTGCCTGCCAGCGATGACCCCGTGGAAACCAAGGTCAAATGGCTGGGCAAACTGCTCAAAGACCTCGGCGAAGAAAAAGTCCTGCTCATCTGCCGCACCCGCAAACTGGCCGAACAAATCCACGAGCTGCTGCTGCACGAAATCAACGTCAATGCCGCCCTCTTCCACGAAGGCCTCAGCCTGCTCCAGCGCGATCGCCAAGCCGCCTTCTTCGCGGAGGAAGACGGTGCCCGCATCCTGCTCTGCTCCGAGATCGGCAGCGAGGGCCGGAACTTCCAGTTCGCCCATCACCTCGTCCTTTTTGACCTGCCCGAGGACCCCGAACTGCTGGAGCAACGCATCGGCCGCCTCGACCGCATCGGCCAGACCAGCACCATTCACATCCACGTCCCTTTCATCAAAGGCAGCCCTGAGGAAGTCCTGGCCCGCTGGTATCATGAGGGCCTCAACGCCATCGAAAAAAACCTCCACGGCGCCACCGAGATCGTCCACTCCCTGCGCGAAGACCTGGCCCCGCTGCTGAAGTCCGCCAAACCTGCCGCGCTCAAGGCCTTCCTGAAAAAATCCCAGGACCAGCGCAAACAAGTCACTGCCAAACTCGAACGCGGCCACGATCGCCTCCTCGAGCTGAACTCCTGCAAACCTGAACAGGCCGAGACCGTCATCGAAGCCATCCGCGCCCAGGACTCCGACACCACGTTTGAGGAATTCTTCATCCGCCTCGTCGATCACTTCGGCCTCCATGTCGAAGAGCATGGAAACCGCAGTTACGTGTTCATGCCCGCGCATCTGACCACGGACAAATTCCCGGCCCTGCCCGATGAAGGCCTGCTCGCCAGCTTTGACCGCACTCGGGCTCTGTCGCGGGAAAACATGGCCTTCCTCACCCAGGATCACCCCATGGTCCGTGGCGCGCTGGACCTCATGCTCGGCAGCGAGAGCGGGAACAGCAGCTTCGGCCTCTGGCGTGGCACCGGCAGTGAGGGCCTCGTGCTCGAGACCCACTTCGTCATCGAATGCATCGCCCCCGCGCAGTTGCATGTGGACCGCTTCCTCAGCACCCAGCCCATCCGCATCCTTGTCGATCACGCCAGCAAAGACCGCCGTGAAGACGCCGCCTTTGCCCATGCTAAGATCGAAAAAGGCAGCCCCGTCCGCCTCCTGGAAAACGCCGGCATCAAGCGCAAGATCTTCCCGGCCATGCTGGCCAAATCACGCAAACTCGCCGAGACCGAGCTGCAGACCCTGATCGCCAGCGCCACTGCCGAGATGAAAGCCCAGCTCCAGGCCGAGATCGACCGCCTGGAAGACCTGCGTCAGATCAATGACCACGTCCGCCCCGAGGAGATCGAAGCCGCCAAAGCCCAGCTCACCGCCCTGGAAGAAGCCATCGCCGGAGCCCGCCTCCGCCTCGATGCCATCCGCCTCATCCTCCAGAGCAGCTAGAGCCTGGGGTGAAGAACCACGCGCTTGCTTGGGTAGGGCGCTTGCTCCCGCAAGCGCCGCGTGTCGAAGGCCGAGAGACTCCGATGGTGGCGAGAGATGGACGAAGGCGGGAGACCTGACGGCGGCGGCTGGGGACCAGCCGCCCTACCAACAAACCACCCTACCTCGAGCAGCCCAACCAACCCGCCTCACCGCAGACTGGCCTGCACCCGTCGTTCCTCAGACTTTGATGCTCTTCACCTGGAGGTATTCCGGGCTTTTCGTGCCTCCGTATTGCGACTTCACCGCCTCCTTGATGGCCAGCATCTGGCTGCGCAGGCAGAGACGCGGAGGCTGATCCAGATCATAGGCGAGGCTACGCGGTGCACGCGCCGCCGCCAGAGACTGCTCCTTCCCTGCCATCAGCTTATTGAGCCCGTCCAACTGAGTCGAGAGGGCCAGCAGACTGGAAAGCGAGATGCCCACCGGCACGCCCGTGTCATAATTCGGCACCCATTTCAGGGCCTCGATCAGCTTATCCAGCAGCACCTTCACATCCCCAAAGCTCTGATTCGCCTGAGTGGTTCGGGGCTTCTCCTCCGCCGGGGCATCGGTAGGCAGAGGCTGAGTCGCAGCACGATACCCCCGCAAATGATCCGCTGCCGACTTCACCATTGGCACCTGCTGCTTCCAGGCCGCGTTGCTTTTCACGCGCGAGAGGGCCAGCAACGCCCGGTTTTGCAGATCCTTCACCAGGGCTAGACGGGCCGCTGAACCCTCCTTCCAGGACATCTCCGCAGAACTGACATTCAGATTCAGCTCCGCCAGAGACTCCAAAAAGTCCGCAAAAGTAGCAGGCAACAAAGCCGCATTCGGCGGAACAAAAGCCGGCATGAAAGTGGTCAGGGCTGCGTGGAGTTGCCACGCACGTTGGAGGCGGTCCGCAAAGGAGCGTTCGGTATTCATAGGAATCAGGTTGGTTTGGGTTGGGCGCAGGATTTCAAAGCATCCCGCTCCCCCGCACGCATGCAGCATGCTTGCCAAAAGACACTCTTTTTACGGTGAAATGACGATTAAAATCACGCCTTTTCACCCACACTCACAAGCAAGGGGCTGAACCACACCCGTCAATTCACACGGATAGCAAAAGTAATATTAACAAATCAGCTAGGTTCTTTTGCGAACCTAGAAACCACGAATAATCAACTCAAATAATCAGCCATGCACCCAAACGATTCACTCACTCATCCAAACGATTCACTCGCTCATCCAAACGATTCACTCGCTCATCCAAACGATTCACTCGCTCATCCAAACGAT
>JAIXVB010000434.1 GCA_027483245.1 Verrucomicrobiaceae bacterium
AGCTTTTACTCCGGTGCCTACGTCATCGCGCCTGCTCAAGGCGGTGCGGCGACGATCATCCTGACCACTGAGGAAGCGGGGCGATTTTATGCCGTTGCTGAGGAAAGTGGAAAATTTTTCGTGGCGGCGAATGCCCAGGCTCGTAAGGCGGTTTTTTCTGCAGCGGCCCTCACAGGCACTTCCCAGGCGTTCTACTCAGCCTCGGGTATTTTAAATCGCTCCCTGCTTCTGAAGGGTCCCTCCGGGGCGCGCTCCTGGCGTGTGGCGGAGCAGATCACAGGTCGGCTCATGGCCAGTGATGATGAATCCGAACGCGGTCCTGCCCCGGATGGATCGTATGGGGTCGTGGGCAATGCGCTGATCACAGGGCTGCTGAGAGAGGATCTGACGGCGAATGCGACGGCAGGTTTCAGCACGCAATCAGGCGTCACGAGCTACATCGTCGAACTGCTGGAAAAATACGGTTACACACCGGATAGCGGCACTTTAACGACTCAGGAACAAACGCTGACCGTGGAGGAAGAGCTCTCGGTCATCGATGCCAGCCTTTTTCCCGCAGAAACCCAAGGTCAAGCACCCGCCAACGACTGATGAAAAACATCCGCCAAGCCCTCGTGCAATGCCTGGAGGCCTCTGGCGGCTCCGGCATCCCTTTGCCTCTCGCCACGCCAAGTTCTTCTGTGGTGAATCAATTGCTGGATCTCGGCTCGTTGGATGAGGAAGCTTTCCTCTCGCATTTGGCCACCCGAGTCGGCCTCGGGTATGTGGCGACCCCTTTGCCAGACAGCGCGGATGCTCCTGAAATGAAGCGCCTTCTGCCGCCACGCGTGGCCTTGAAGCACCGTCTGTTGCCGCTCAAAATCGAGGAGGAAGAGGGAGCCACGCGAAAGTTGATCGTGGCTGCTTATGATCCGTTTGACCTCATTGCGCGCCAAGCGGTGGCCCGTGAAGTGGACTCCGCAGTGCGCTGGCAGATCGCTCCGCGCAAACGGTTGCTGAATGCCATGCGCGATTTTTATGGGGTGGGTGCGGACACTTTTGAGGAAATCTTGAAGGGTCGCGACATCGATGGTGCCGATCTCGAGCAGCGGGATGAAGCCAACATCATTGATGCCGATGATGAAGAGGCCTCCGTGGTGAAATTCGTGAACACCGTGATTCGTGAGGCCCTGGAGCAGCACGCGACGGATATTCACGTCGAGCCCATGGAGGACAAACTGCGCATGCGTTACCGCATTGACGGTCGTCTGCGTGAGGTGCCAGTGCCGGAAAACATCAAGCAGCTCCAGCAGTCCGTGATCGCTCGTCTGAAGGTGATGGCCAAACTGGACATCGCCGAGCGTCGTCTGCCTCAAGATGGACGCATCAGTTTGCAAATCGGGGGTCAGTTCATCGACGTCCGTGTCGCCACGATTCCGAGTGTCGAGGGTGAAAGCATTTCCCTGCGTCTTTTGGGTCAGGAAAAATTCAATCTCGATCGCTTGCGCATTGAGGTCGATTTGCGGGCCGAGATCGAAACGCTGCTGAAAAAACCCAACGGCATCATCCTGGTCACTGGCCCGACGGGTTCGGGTAAATCGACCACGCTTTACACCTTCCTCAGCCAGCTCAACACAGAGCATCGGCGCATCGTGACCATCGAAGATCCGGTGGAAAACAAACTGCCTGGCGTGGTTCAGATTGCGGTGCGTCCTGAGATTGAACTTACCTTTGCCACCGGTCTGCGCAGCATCCTGCGTGGTGACCCGAATGTCGTGATGGTCGGGGAAATGCGCGACCTGGAGACGGCTGAGATCGCTATTCGTGCCGCGCTTACCGGGCATTTGGTGTTCAGCACCCTGCACACCAATGACGCCATCGGTGGCATCATGCGTCTCGTGGACATGGGCGTGGAGCCCTTCCTGGTGGCCAGCTCCGTGCGTGCTTTCATCGCCCAACGTCTCGTTCGTATGCTCTGCAATGAGTGCAAGGAACCTGAGCCTGATGCGGAGGTCAAACTGCGTGAACTCAAGCACACCGCACCGATTCTCACTCAAGTGTATCGAGCCAAAGAAGGTGGCTGTGAAGCCTGCCGAGCCACCGGTTACAAAGGCCGTATGTCGATCTATGAACTGGTGCGCTTGACGCCGGCGATGGGTGAACTCATCACGCACAAAGCCAGCTCGGGCCAGCTCATGCAGCAGGCTTACAAGGATGGTTATCGCCCGATGCGCGAATACGGAGTGCGCAAAGTCCTCGCCGGGCACACGACCATCGAAGAAGTCATCAGCGTGACGGTGGCTGAAGCTGAGCAGTGATCCTGCTTGCAAGGGGATGTTTGGGCCTCGTTAAATCAGGCCGCTGGGCTCGACACGAACGCTCTAGCAGCCTGTTTCAGTGGAGGAGCGATGAACACGATCAAAGCCAAATCATCAGGGCTTGAACCAGATCCTTGGTCTGCGAAATGCGGAATTCATCCCCCGCTTCGAGGCGGATCTTGCTGCCGCCATTGTAGTTGAACTCAAAGATCACCGGCAGATCACCGGGATGCTGAACCAGGACTTCAAGGATGCGATCGAGATCTATCTCGCTGTGTCTGCGGCAATCCAGACGAAGCAGCAGCGGTTTCGGCGGGGCGGGAGGAGCCGCAGGTTTATCGCTGACCAAGGACGTGGCCGCATTGGGATCGCGAGCCTTCTTGGGCTTGAGTTCCTTGGCATCGCTGAGGGTGAGTCGATTGCCCTCCGTGCGTTGGTCCTTCATGCAGCGGCAGCGTAGGCCGAGCACGCTGCCAGCCTTGAGCACGTCCTTGAATTTCTCATACTCCTCACTCCACGCCATCAGCTCAATCTGGCCGGTGAAGTCTTCAAAGGTGAAGGTGGCAAAGGGTCGATTGTCCTTCTTCGAATACTTCACTTCCATCGTGTTGACGATGCCGGCGATGAACACGGTCTGTGGCTTGGCGCTGGTATCGACTTCGTCGAGCATGGCCAGCTTCGTGATCTTGGAGGAATCAAAGTGTCCGCGATAGCTGTCGAGTGGATGCCCACTGACGTAGAAACCGAGCAGCTCTTTTTCAAAGCCCAGCACTTCATCCATCGTCCAGGGCGTCACCGTGACCTGAGCCGCTGCTTTTTTCGGCGGAGCCATGGCGAAGTCGTCAAAAAGCCCCCCTTGTCCGGCTTTCTTGTCTTTTTGCATGGACGCAGCGGAGGCCAGGACTTGCTCCAGCCTAGCAAACATGGCCGCACGGTCTTGTTTGGTGAAATCAAAAGCCCCTGATTTGACCAGTGCCTCCAGCATTTTTTTGTTCACTGCCCGCGTGTCCATGCGCGCAGTGAAGTCCTCGAGACTCTTGAAAAGCCCATTTTTCTCACGCTCTTCAATCGCTGCCGCCATCGCTCCTTCACCCACGTTCTTGATGGCGCTGAGACCGAAACGGATGGCGTTGGGTTCGTCGGTCTCGGGGTTGGCTTCCTTCGTGCGTTCGGGAGAAAATTTGAGCAGTGATCGATTGATGTCGGGCGGCAAAATGACAATGCCCATGCGCTGACACTCGCTGACAAAGTTGGCGATTTTGTCCGTGTTGCTAACCTCAAGACTGAGCACGCCGGTCATGAACTCGACCGGGTAATTGGCCTTCAAATACGCCGTGCGATACGTTACGATCCCATAGGCTGCCGAGTGGGATTTGTTGAAGCCGTATTGAGCGAATTTTTCCAGCAAGTCGAAGACCGCGTTGGCCTGTTTGTCACCGATGCCGTTGGTGGTTTTGCAGCCCTCGACGAAGACGAGGCGCTGCTTCACCATCTCTTGAAGATCTTTTTTTCCCATCGCTCGACGCAGCAAGTCAGCCTGTCCGAGGGAGAAACCGGCGAGCACGTTGGCCGCCTGTTGCACCTGTTCCTGATAGACCAGAATCCCGTAGGTTTCTTTGGCGATGGACTCCAAGAGTGGGTGTGGATACTCGACTTCTTCGAGCCCTTTTTTACGCGCGATGTAGTCGGGAATGAACTGCATGGGCCCCGGACGATAGAGGGCGAGAATAGCGATGATTTCCTCGATCTTATCAGGCCCCAGCTGCTTGCAGGTGTTGATCATGCCGCCAGATTCCATTTGGAACACAGCGACCGTTTCGCCCCTTTGCAGCATCTCAAAGGTTTTGACGTCATCTAGCGGCGCGTCGCTGGTATTGAAACCTGGGACGCGTTTCTGCACCCACTGCTCGGCCTCTTGAATCACGGTCAGGGTCTTCAGACCCAGGAAGTCCATCTTCAACATGCCCAGCTCAGTGAGCGGCTTCATGGCGAACTGGGAGACGATTTCGTTTTCGTTGCCTCGTGTCAGGGCGATAAAATCGTAGAGCGGTTTGTCTCCAATGACGACGCCCGCCGCGTGGATGCCCGTGCCGCGAGTGATGCCTTCGAGGAACAAGGCATGCTTCCAAAGCTCCTGCGCGTTGCTGTCCTCTTCGATGTATTTTTTGAGATCAGGATTCTTATCAATCGCACCGTCGATGTGGACTTTTTTCCCGGTGGCTTTGTCCACTTTGTCTTCACCCGCGAGCGTGATGTTCAGCTCGGTGGGGATCATTTTGGAAAGACGATCCGCATCTCCATAACTCCAGCCCAGCACGCGACCCACGTCACGCACCACCGACTTGGCCCCCATGGTGCCAAAGGTGATGATGTGGCTGACACTGAGGTCGCCGTATTTTTCACGCACGTATTGGATGACCTCACCACGGCGAGTCTGGCAAAAGTCGATGTCGATATCGGGCGGGCTGACACGCTCAGGATTGAGGAAACGCTCAAACACGAGCTGAAACCGCAGGGGGTCGATGTCGGTGATGCCGAGCACATAGGCCACGACAGAACCTGCCGCCGAACCACGACCCGGACCGACCGGAATGCCATTTTCACGAGCCCAGTTGATGAAGTCCCAGACGATCAGGAAGTAGCTGGTGAAGTTCTTTTCGCCCAGCAAGGCCAGCTCATAATCGAGGCGCTTGCGCAGGGACTCATCGTTGAGCGCACGGTCACGACCATAACGGCGGATGAGGCCTTCTTCACAAAGGTGGCGCAGGTAGTCATTGCGATCTTCACCGCCCGGCGGCTTGTATTGCGGGTAACGGTCGATGCTGGTGGAATCGAGCCGGATGTCGAGATTGCACCGCTCGGCGATTTCCAGCGTGTGGTCGCAGGCCTCGGGAATCTCGCGAAACAAGGCGCGCATTTCCTCAGCCGTTTTGAAATACACTTGATCGTTGTAAGTGACGCGATTGACATCATGGACGTTGGCACCGGAGCCGATGCAGATCATGATGTCATGGCTCTCATGATCATCACGATCCATGAAGTGCACGTCATTGGTCGCCACGGTTTTGAGTCCGTATTTGGGAGCCCATTCCACGAGCTGGCGCGTGACGGTGCGCTGTTGCTCCAGACCGTGATCCATCAACTCAAGGTAGAAATTCTCAGGGCCGAAAATATCGCGAAATTCACGCAGGCTCTTTTCAGCTTCGTCTTTGCGATCGGTGAGCAGCAGCTCGTTGATTTCTCCCTTCAAACAGCCGCTGAGACCAATGAGTCCGGCGCTGTGTTTTCGCAGCAATTCCTTGTCGATGCGCGGCTGATCCCATTTGCCAAAAAGATGCGCTTCGGTGACGATGCGAGAGAGGTTCTCATAACCTTCATTGTTGGCTGCCAAGAGGGTCAGGTGGGACTCTCGTTTGCGACCTTGGATGTCTTTTTGCTCGTGCATCGACCCGGGCGCCAAATAGACCTCACAACCGAGGATGGCCTTCACTTTGGCCTTCTTCGCCGCCATGTAAAAGTCGATGGCCCCATAGAGGTTGCCATGGTCGGTAACGGCTACCGCAGGCATCCCCAGCTTCCCCGTGCGTTTCACGAGGTCATCCAGACGCACCGCGCCATCGAGGAGCGAGTACTCAGAGTGGAGATGAAGATGGACGAAAGAGTCAGCCATGGGGCAGCTCAGAGTAGGCGGCAGAACGGCTTGGGCAAGGCATCAGAAAGACTTCAGAATTCTGAATTTCAGCCTTGAACTGGGCCTGATGGTTCACTTTCCCTGCGGAGACAAAAAGCTTTGCGGTTCTTGCCTCAAAAGCGCTCTTTTAGCCTCGGGGATTGTTTCTAGGACTTCCCGATTTGATCCTCGATTGTGGCGTGAGATGGAGTCGTCTGGCAAGATTCAGTCACGGACCAAGGCCGGGATCACGCCTGTTTTTGACTCCACTGGGCAGGTTTGGAAATCCGGCACCAGCTGTCCCCACATTTTGCGAACTGCTTGAGCGAGCAACTGCACATCGCCGCGTGCGTCATGTCGTTTCACCCCAGCGGTGGAGAGGCCCAGGCGATGCAGGATTGGGTCCAAACCATGGCCGCTGCGACCACCCCAGATCTTCCTGGAGAAGGCTCTGGAATCCAGCATGGCCGTAGGGCGCACGGGCAGTCCATGGCGCGTGCAGTTTTCAGCGATGAAACGCATGTCAAACCCCGGGCCATTGTGAGCAATCAACAGCGCCTCCTCTCCCACAAAATGTGAAAAGCTCACCAGTGCCTCGGCGGGTGAGGGGGCTCTCTCGACTTGAGCTTGGGTGATTCCGGTCAGCCCGCTGATGAAGCTGGGCACCCGCTGCTGAGGTCTCACGTAGGTGTCGAAATGGGCTTCATCGTGCCAATGCCCAGCCCGCACTTTCACCGCTGCGATCTGGATGATCTCATGGTGATAGGGAGATAGGCCAGTGGTTTCGAGATCGAAAATGATGAGGTTCATGGGCAACGAGAATCAATTGAACGGGATGGCCGCCCATTGTTCTCTATGCACATTCTAGGGGAGATTGACAAATGCTTCAGCGAAAGACGGCCAGTCTCAGGAACACAGAATCGGGGGCGGGCACCTGTAGAATCACGGTTCCATCGGGCTGAATGCTGCGCTGAGTGCTGGGTACGTCGGTCCAGTGGATGAGGTTGGTGGATTGCTGAGCTTGCAGCACGGCCCACTCGCTCGCGAGACTGTCAGGATGGTAACTCCAGGTGAGATACCGTTGACCTTCCACCAGGATGGGCGCGGGCAGGGGCATGGTGTCACGGCTGTTGGCACCTTCTCCTAACAAAGAAAACTCCACGGCATTGACCAAACCGTCTCCATCGGGGTCATCGGTGAGCCCACTTTGATTCATCGCCACGCCTTGATTGGCGATCCATTCCTGGAACGGAGTGTCTGGATCCAGGCCGAGAATGTTCACGATGATTTCTTTATCACGCAAGGGCGTGATGAGAGTGGTTGGATACTTGCTGCGAAAGGTCTCAATGACCAACTGCGCGATCTTGGCATGGGCACTGGTGCCAGGATGAAAACCATCGCCTGAGAAGAGGTAGCGAGACCGCGCATTCATGTCGGCTTGTTTGTAAAACTCGATGCCTCCGATGCGGAAGGGCTCGGTGATCATGGCTTTGGTAAATTCATAAACGCCAGGCACAAAGCCAATGCCACGTAGCTGAGCAAAAGCTGCGAGTTGAGCATTCAAGGCATCCAACGCCGCGGTGACACGCGCCGTTTTGACGGCATCGGTCGGGTGCTGGAGCTGCACATCAGGCGCACAACCCAGATGCGGCACGGAGATGAGAACGATCGGCAGGCTCGGTTTTACGGCACGAACATAATCGACGATCCATTGAAGATTATCGCGCGTGGCATTGGTGTAGGTCGCGGCTGCGGCACCGTTGTAAATATTGCCGTAGTAGCTGTCCACATCATTGCCGCCGGCGAAGATGACCACCCTTTCGACGGCGTTTTGGAGTTGCCCTTTGAGTTCGTTGGTCCACCAAAAATTGAAGAAGTTATTGAGCTGATTTTTGATCTCGGTCGTCGTGGCGCCAGGGAAGGCCCAGTTGTGCTCGTGGCCGGTCAGACGTGGATCTGCGAAGGTGCTCCAACGGCCGGTATCAAACCAATCGGTGCGTCGTTGATGCAGGATCTCGATCCAATTTCGGGCTGACCACGAAGCCGGGTTCGAAGGGAAAAGGGCAGGGAACTCCGCTTCGTATTCCTTGGTCAGGCTGTCGCCAATGACCAAGCACTGCTGCGCCGCCATCAGCGGGGAGCTCCAGAGCAGGGACAGTAACAGGCAACGCAGGGTCATAGGGTCTCTGACGTATGAATACGCCTGAGAGTTCACATGAAACTGAAGTCTCTGCGGGGTGAGCGCTGAGATCGAACGGGAGAAGGGAGGTTATTCCACTTTCAAAACGCCATTCATCACCATCCAGTGCCCTGGAAAGGTACAGAGATAAGGATAGTCGCCTTTTTCTTTCGGAGCCTCAAAGTGAATGGTGAAGCTCTCTTTCGGCTGTGTCATGTCAGTGTAAACCAAGACGTCTTGGGAACTCGGCACATAATGTTTCGCGAGGCCCTCAGGATCACTGATCATGAGGTTCACTTGGTCTCCGAGCTTTTGCAAAGTGCCCGGTTTGGCTAGGAGCCAATTGTGCGGCACCACATCCGGGTTTTTGAAAGTGAGCGTGAGTTTTTCACCGGGTTTCGCGCTGAGTTGTTTCTGCACGAACTGAAGTCCGAGAGCGGCTTCGACGATGATCGTGCGCCCTGGTTCACCTTTCGCCCAGCGATTGCTCGCAATCGTCTTTTTGGATGAGCGTTGATCCCTTTTATCCAGCATGGGGCCAGTGCGGATGAAGAGATCGTGACTGCGCTCTGCGGTCACGCTCACATGCAGGTGCAGAACACTGGCTGGCACGAGGTCAGGGATCTCGAGGAAAAGGGCTTTGCCTTCTTCTTGGAGGAGCGCTTGTCGGATGGACAGAGGATCATGACCTGCTGTGTCAGGAAAGCGCACCGAGTATTCTGGAGAACCATAAGCGGCGCTGTGTTTGTAGTTCCAGCATTGGGCAAAGTGCTTGCCGGGATTTCCTGCGATGGTGGGATCGAGCGGCTGATCGAAGTGGAGCACCACGCCATTTTTCCTGACTTCATGACTCACCGGGACAGGAATCGAGCCACCGGTATAACGAACTCTTTGGAAACAGCCGTCCAGAGGTGTGTAGCAGCCCCAACCCTGCATGCCCGTCACGTAGAACTGCCCATCCAGCGGATGAAAGCGTCCCGTCTGAGCTCCTGAATCAAAGCTGCCCGCGATCCGAAGCGCGGCACCTCCGGTCAGCGCCTCTTTGGAACGCAGAACGAGGAAAGCGGAACCTGCACCGGGTGATAAATGCACGAGATTGCCTGAGCCCTGGAGTGCGGACCAAGCTTTGCCCGTGATGAAGCTCTGACCGCCGGACGAGTTATCTTCACCGCGTGGCAAGAACACGAGCGGCTGCGTGACTGGCTGCTCTCCGCGTTTTCCCCCTGCTCCAAAGTGCGCGGGAGGCTGGAGTTTCATCAGGTCAGGTGTGATCATGCAGATGGCCGAAGTGGGTGTCCAATCACCCTCCTGCACACTGGTCGTGACCGTGCCATCAGGTGAGAGACCCAGGCCATTCGGATTGCGGAATCCGGTGGCGAGAACCTCCACGGCGCTGCCAGGTTTTACCCGGCAGACACCTTGATTGCCTGAAGCAAAGTAGAAGCGCCCTTCCGCGTCGATGTCCAAGCCAGTGATGTAATCATGCCCGCCGGGGGAGGTTTCTTGAGCATTCGTCACGCACTCATAAAAATCAGCTTCGTCATCTCCATTGAGGTCATGCAGGCAGGTGATTTGATCCCGGCCCAACACATAAAGTTTGTCCTTCACGATCTTCAGACCCAGGGGTTGATGCAGGCCTGTGGCATAACGTTTCCAGCGCACCTTGGCCAATTTCTCGTCAATGCCTCGCACCAGCCAAACCTCACCCGTCATGGTGCTGATCGCAGCGCTGCCATCGTTGAAAAAATCATGCCCGCTGATGAAGAAGAGGGTGCCGTAGGGATTCTCAAACGGGATCGTGATCGTGTCCGTCGCAAAGGGCGCATCCGTGCCCAGAACCCCCTGAGTTTCGATCCATTGGGGCCACTGTGCGGGACCTCCTTGAGTGAGGTTCTTCAGGGGATGCGTGGCTGTTTCATGGCGCTCACGCACAAACTGACCGTTCTCCAGCCAAGCGCTGTCGAGCATTTCATTGCCTGCTGTTGTGTAACTGAAGATGACGTGCTTCCCATGACGATAGAAACCGCGATAAATGGCTTCTGTTGTTTTGGGTTGAGCCTCGTTTCTCTGAACCAAATCTCCGCCCATGGAGCCGCCTCCCATGAATCCATGGCGCGCATCGGAGAGCTTGATGAAGTCACCCTTCCAGACCACTGGGAAGTTCATGGACTCAGGGTCAAAACAGGTCGCCATTTCTCCGTTTTTACCCACGCGAACGCAGATGCCTTTGTTCACGGTGACGCCCGCGCCTTTGAAGACCGTGCTGAAAACTGTGCCCAGATCGGACGAGGCAAACCGAGCATCTTTCCACGTGACCTGATCGTTTTGATTGCCCCAATGTCCCTGCTGACCACCATCCAATCCAGGAAACCCAGGGATCAATTCAGGCAGGGGTTTGCCCATGAAGGTTTGGGCTTGTTTGCCATAATAATCGAAGATGCGATCACGATTCACGAAGTGCTGCCAATGCTTGTGATCGGCCTCACGCAGGGGTTTTTTCTCCGGTTGAAAGGGTGCAGGCTCAGGAGCGATGATCGTGATCTCCGATAGGTTGTCGAAATTCCAAAGCGCCAGGGTATTGTCCATGCGCTCGCGTGGCAGGTCACCTTTTCGGGGTTTCATGGGACCGCGCGAGAGACGCACATCATCGATCACGCCATCACAGCCGACACCTCCCTCGACGAGATCGCCGAAGGATAAATCACCGGGTTTAGAGCTGCCTTGCATCGGTTGGGGTGCTTTTTCCAGCGCCAGTTTTCCATCCACATATAGACGCACGACTTCAGTCTCGATGCTGGCGATGAGGTCATGCCACTGACCATCGCAGATGTTGATGTTGGTTTTGAACTCGCCTCCCATCCCGGGCAGATAAAGGCTGAAAAAACCAGTGCGCGCGTAGCTGTAGAGCTCCCAATGCGTGGCGGAGGATTTTGGATCACAGGCAATCAGAATGTTAAATCCATTTGCGCTGTTCAGTTTGGCTCGGCACTCGATGCTGATGGGCAGGGTGCGATAGCTTTCTTTTCCTTCCAGAGTGAGATTACCTTGAAGTGCCTGTTCAAACGCGGCGTTGAGCGATGGAACGGACTCAAGTTTCAGAGGGGCTTTGGTTGTTTTAGCCTTGGCCTTCACTTCCTGCCAAGTGCGATACTTCGGTTTTTCTGCTGCTGCTTCACCTCTGATCTGAGGAAGTAGCCATTGGAGTCCATCGAGGTTGTCTAACAATCTTCCTTCAGCGTCTTCTTGGGTGTGATTGAGGATGCCAATCACGCCTTTGTAACCGCTGTTGGCGATGATTTTCAGCACGCGAGCATCTTCACTGCCAACGCCCAACGGCAGGATCTTGCGGCCTTTTTCATCGCCTGCCACATCCATGCCATTCAGGTTGAGACAGAGCAGATGGGGCAGCATCTGAGGCAGCAGCTTTTC
>JAIXVB010000326.1 GCA_027483245.1 Verrucomicrobiaceae bacterium
GCGGCACGCCTGGATCAAGCAAGAGCCGCCGCACGAATCAGCACAGCTGGCTGGTCACCCGACATCAGGCTCAAAGGTGACTCGAGTCGCGAGCAGTTTTCCGGCAATCTGCCAACACCAGTGCCCGTGAACATTCCAAGGGGTCGAGTGAATAGCTTCAGCACGATTCTTGACCTCAGTTATGAGATTGATTTTTGGGGTAAAATTCGGCGTGAGGTGGAGAGCGCGTGTGCAACAGCCGACTCCGCTTCGGCTAGCTACTACAGCACTCTGCTCACTCTCACCGGGGATGTTGCAGGGCAGTATTTTCTTCTGCGTGCAGCAGATGCCGAATTGAGTGCTCTGAGGCGCACGATTGTTCTGCGGGAAAAGTTTGTGAATCTCCTCAACGACAAATTCAAAGCTGGAGCCATCCCAGAAACGGATCTCGCCCGTGCTCAGACGGAAGTCGCGACAGCGAAAGCGGAACTCGCTGATGTGAAGAGGCAACGTCAGGAAGCCAGCGATACACTCGCCCTGCTTTGTGGACAGCCTGCGAGCAGTTTCCGCATTCGTGAACATCCGATCCGTTCACAAGCCCCTCCCGTGATTCCCGCAGGTTTGCCCGCTGACATGTTGGAACGCCGTCCTGACATCGCCGCAGCGGAACGTCTCGTCGCGGCACGCAATGCAGACATTGGAGTGGCCACGGCGGCATATTTCCCAGCGGTCAAACTCACGGGCACAGCGGGTTATTTGAGCAAAGAAGTGGACACGCTGCTAGGGGGGGATAGTCGCGTGTGGAGCATCGGTCCGAGTGTCAGTCTGCCGATCTCGGGCTTGTCGGTCATTCGGTTCAACGTCAAACGCCAGAAAGCCGCTCGTGAGGAGGCCATTGCCAATTACCGTCAGGCAGTTCTCTCAGCTGTTCGTGATGTCGAAACCAGTCTTGCTCAGACACGTTATTTGCGTGAGCAGGCCAGTGCCATTCGCGATGCTCTGAATGCCTCCACCAAAGCAACAGATTTGATTCGTGAATCCTACGAGCGTGGTTCGGTGAGTTACTTTGAACTCCTGGATGCTGAGCGCACGCGCCTGGTGACTGAGCGTCAGACGGCTCAAATCAATGCCCAGCGCCAGCTGGCGACCGTGCGTCTGATCAAGGCCCTGGGTGGAGGTTGGTGAGATTGGGTTTTTCTAATTGTAGGCTCAGTCTCGACACGCCTTTGTTTGAAGAATATAGCCCTTTTTGACCGGGCACATCGCGTTGGAAAAAGCGGCTGCGCCTCTGTGAAACGAGGAAATTGAACCTCACGGATTGCTTTTTGAAAAAAAATGCGGCGAAATGTCCTGAATGTCCGGGGCCGTTCGTCATGGCTATGAATGGACACTGAATGGTCCACGGAAGCCCTTATGAATCCACCTCCTCAATCCACGGAACACATGATCCTTTTTCACAGCAATGGCTGGGACAAGGGTCTCTCCCCTGAAGAAATGCAGCGCATCATGAGCCAGACCATGGCCTGGTTTGATCGCCTTTACAAAGAGGGCAAGGCCAAGGCAGCTCAGCCTTTGTTTGAAGTGGGCAAGTATGTTTCAGGCAAAGCGGGAAACACGGTTTCGGATGGACCGTTTGCAGAGTCGAAGGAGACCATCGGAGGTTATTTGATGCTGAACGTGGACAACTTCGACGAGGCGGTGGAGATCGCCAAGGGCTGGCCGCTTTTGGAGTGCGGTTCGATTGCTGAAGTGCGCCCGGTGGCTCCTGAGTGCCCGAGCTTCAAACTCATCCGTGAGCAGATGCAACATGCCGCAGCCTGATCCAGCACGAGCCCAGCCAGTGCCACATCCGATCGGGGATGGCGGCGCGGTCACCCATCTGACGGAGCATTTGTTCCGCCATGAATCGGGTCGGCTGGTCTCGATCCTCACCGGCATCTTTGGCGTTCATCGGCTGCAGATGGCGGAGGATGTGGTGCAGGATTCTTTGGCACGTGCCTTGCAAACGTGGCCTTATTATGGCGTGCCTGCAAACCCGGCGGGATGGCTCATGCAGACCGCTAAACATCTCGCCCTGGACTTGATCCGACGCGAAACGCTCTTTGACGAAAAGCAGCCGCACATCATCGAATTCATCCAGCAACGCATGGGGGAAACGGAAGTCGGAGCGCCGCTGTTGTTTGAGGATGAAATTCAGGATGATCGCTTGCGGCTGATGTTCACTTGCTGTCATCCGAGCCTGCCGCAGGAGTCGCAGACTGCATTGGCGCTGAAGGTCCTTTGTGGTTTCAGCCCGCGTGAAATTGCCAGTGCCTTTCTAACCTCCGAGGCAGCGATTGCGAAAAGACTCACACGAGCCCGGCAACGTTTGCAGGAAGAGAATGTGGCTTTTGAAATTCCCGCAGGTCTCGAATTGCCGACACGTTTGGATGCTGTTTTGCAGATCCTCTATTTTCTTTTCAATGAAGGTTACAAAGCCTCTAGCGGCGATAAACTCATTCGTGAGGATCTCTGTGCAGAGGCCATTCGTTTGGTTGCCCTGTTGGCTGCACATCCTTCTGGCAATCAACCTCGCACGCATGCCTTGGCTGCTCTAATGTTGCTGAATGGCGCACGACTTCCTGCACGTTTGGATGCTCAGGGAAACATCCTGCGTTTGGAAGAACAGGATCGGGCGCGCTGGGATGGGCGGATGATTCAGCGTGGCATTTTGCACCTGGGTTTTTCTGCTCATGGTGATCACGCGAGCGAGTATCATCTTCAGGCAGCCATCGCGGCCTGCCACTGTCTCTCACCCGATGCGGCTTCGACAGATTGGCCACAGATCCTCAGGCATTACGATCATCTCGTGCTCCTCAATGACTCGCCGGTCATCGCCCTCAATCGTGCGGTGGCTTTAGCCAAGGTTCATGGCCCGGCCAACGGTCTTGCTGCGGTGGAGGCTATATTGGATCGTCAGCCTCTCGACTCCTATCATCTTTTTTATGCGGTGATGGGCGAGCTGGAAGCGCAGCGTCAGCAATATCAAACCGCCGCCGAACATCTCCGCATGGCCCTGCGCCTCACCGAGACCGTGTCTGAGCGCACTCTTCTGGCCAAGCGTCTTCAAGACTATGAGCAGAGGCCCGTGCCTTGATTTTCCTTCACCTATCCCAACTCAAACTCATCCTCACTCACCATGATCAAAAAAATACTCCTCGGCCTCGTTGCCATCATTGCTGTCATTCTCGTTGTTGCTGCTTTTCAGCCCGATGAAATGAATGTCACCCGTTCCGCCGTCATCGCTGCGCCTCCAGAAACGGTGTTCAAAATCGTCAACGATTTCCGCCAGTGGGATGCCTGGTCACCGTGGTCGAAGCTGGATCCAAACATGAATAAATCTTTGGAAGGTCCGGCGGAAGGTGTGGGTGCCATTTACCGCTGGAATGGCAATGCCGAAGTCGGCGAAGGCAGCACCTCACTCATCGAGAGTAAGCCTAACGAGAAAGTTGGTATGAAACTGGATTTCATTCGTCCCTTCGCTGGCAGTAGCGATGTTCAGTTCACCTTTGCCCCTGAAGGCAATGGCACCAAAGTTACGTGGGCCATGCAGAGCAAAAGTCCCTTCCTTGGCAAAGTCGCCAGCCTGTTCATGGACTGCGAAAAGATGTGCGGTGACGCGTTCATTGAGGGTTTGGACAACCTTGGCAAGGTCGCCACAGCTGCCCCCAAACCCTGATGCCTTGTCCGGTGGTCAGCACCGCTCTTCACACCCACATTTTCACCGCTGCCGGCCATGTCCCTGCTCGCTCCCATTGAATCACCGCTCTCCGAACGTGAACTCGTGCTTGTTCTCGAAACCGATGTGCCGCGCGAAAAACTCTACGCGGGCTGGACCACAGCAAATCTCTATCCGCAGTGGTTCTGTCCGAAGCCCTGGTATGTCGCGGATGTCGAACTCGACGTGCGTCCCGGTGGCAGCAGCCGCATGACCATGTGTGGTCCAGACGGCGAGCGCTTCCTCAATCAAGGTGTGTATCTCGATGTCGTGCCGAACGAAAAGTTGGTTTTCACCGATGCTTATTTCGCCAACTGGGAACCCAATCCGACGCCCTTCTTCACGGGCATCGTCACCTTTGAAACACTGCCCAGTGGCAAAACTCGCTACACCGCCCGCGCTCGTCACTGGACCAAAGAAAACAGCGACAAACACGCGGCCATGGGATTTCACGAAGGCTGGACAAAAGCGTTTGAGCAGCTTGTCGAGCTCATGAGCCAGCCTCAGTAACCCTTCAGGACTTAAAACCACTTCTACCCCATCCCACCATGGCCCGAGTCAGCACTTATCTCAATTTTCCTCGTTGCACAGAGGAAGCCTTCACGTTCTACCAATCGGTTTTTAAAACTGAAATTATCGGCCGCATCGCACGCTTCAGCGACGGCGGATGCAACCCTGATCAGCCTTTGGCTGAAGAAGACAAGAACCTGGTCATGCACATCGCTCTGCCGACTCTTGGAGACCATGTGCTCATGGGTTCCGATGCACCAGAGTCCATGGGTTTGAACTGCAAACCGGGCACCAATGTTTATCTCAATCTGGAGCCTGACACGCGTGAGGAAGCCGACCGTCTCTTCAAGGCACTCTCTGAAGGTGGCAAGGTCGAGATGCCCATGCAGGACATGTTCTGGGGCGATTACTTTGGTTCCTTCCGAGATAAATTTGGCATTCAATGGATGATCAATTGCTCTCAAGCTCACTAAGCCTTCGCTATGTCCCAGAATTTCATTCAACCTTACCTCTTCTTTGGCGGTCGTTGTGAAGAGGCCCTCGCCTTTTACAAAATCGCCATCGGTGCTGAGATCGAGATGCTCATGCGTTTCAGCGATAGCCCTGAACCTTGTCAGCCCGGCATGGTCCCAGAGGGTTATGAAAACAAAGTCATGCACGCCAGCTTCCGTGTTGGTTGCACCAGCATCCTGGCTTCTGATGGCTGTGGCGATACTTCGCCGTTTGCTGGATTTTCACTTTCCATCAGCGTGGCGACTGATGCTGAGGCTGATGCGGCTTTTAACGCGCTCCTTGAAGGTGGGGAGGTCTTGATGCCGCTCACCAAGACCTTTTGGTCGCCACGTTTCGGTATGCTCACCGACAAGTTTGGTATGGGCTGGATGATTGGTGTCACGCCGTGTGAGACCCCTGAAACCAACAGCTAAACGATGCAGGCGGGAGTCTATGATCAAGGTCAGCGGGTCGGCAATAGGCGCCGCTACGCTCGAATGGATCTCTGTTGAAAACCCACATACACAAAATCATTTGGCCCATGTCCACGACAATGCCCTTTTCATCTGCAGCCAACGAGATCGTCAGTTCGCGCTTTTTTCCGTATCCACGAGCGCGAGTGTTTGAAGCTTTCAGCGATCCGCTGCAACTCACCCGCTGGTTCGGCCCGAACGGTTTCACCAGCACTTTTGACACTTTTGATTTCAAACCCGGCGGCGAGTGGGTTTTCATGTTTCACGGACCCAA
>JAIXVB010000626.1 GCA_027483245.1 Verrucomicrobiaceae bacterium
CCATCAATCTCGCCCAAGGTTTCCCCGACTTCGATCCCCCAGCCGAGCTGATCGATGCCCTCGCCACCGCCATTCGCGGCCCGCATCATCAGTATGCCATCACCTGGGGTGCCCCGCGTTTCAGACAGGCCCTGGCCGGAAAACACAGCCGCACGACCGGCCTCGACCTCGATCCTGATCGCCACCTCGTCGTCACCTGCGGCAGCACCGAGGCCATGATGGTCGCGATGATGACTGCCTGCGATCCCGGAGACCGCGTCATTGTCTTTTCCCCCTTTTACGAGAACTACGCCGCCGATGCCATCCTTTCGGGAGCCATCCCCGTGCACATCACCCTCCACGCCCCGGACTTCCAATACGACCCCGAAGAACTGCGCCGCGCCTTTCAAGAGGGAGCCAAAGCCATCGTCATCTGCAATCCCTCCAACCCCTGTGGCAAGGTCTTCACCCGCGAAGAATTGCTCCACATCGCCAGCCTCGCGGAAGAATTCGATGCCTTTGTCATCATGGACGAAGTCTATGAACACATCGTTTACGCCCCGCACCAGCACACCTACTTCGCCACCCTTCCTGGCATGTGGTCACGCACCTTGAGCTGCGGCTCCCTGTCGAAGACCTACTCCATCACCGGTTGGCGACTCGGCCACGTCATCGCCCCAGAGAACCTCATCAGCCGAGCCAAAAAGGTGCATGACTTCCTCACCGTCGGTGCCGCCGCCCCACTCCAGGAAGCCGCTGTCACCGCCCTCCAGTTCCCCGCCAGCTACTACACCCAGCTCCAGCTGGACTACGACGCCAAACGCGATCTCTTCCTCAGTTACCTGCGCCAGACCGGCCTGCCCTTCACCGAACCCCAGGGCGCCTATTACACCCTCCTGGACATCAGCAGCCTCGGCTTTGAAACCGACACCGCCGCCGCCCAGTGGCTCACCCAAGAAGTCGGCATCACCGGTGTCCCCGGCAGCAGCTTTTATCATCAGCCCGAACACCGCTACATCCGCTTCCACTTCGCCAAAAAAGCCGAAACGCTCCGTGCCGCCGGGGAGGTCCTGGTCGCCGGCCTCGCCAAACGCTGATCCGCAGAGGACACAAATTTCTCAGAAGGGAAAAGGTCGCTGGGCTACGGTGGGCGTCGAAACGGACACTGCCCGCCAGGAACTTTTTTCCCCAGGTGTTAAAACTGACACTGCTCGCCAGGAACTTTTTTCCCCAGGTGTCGAAACTGACAATGCTCGCCAGGAACTTTTTTCCCCAGGTGTCGAAACTGACAATGCCCGCCAGGAACTTTTTTCTCCAGGTGTTAAAACTGACACTGCTCGCCAGGAACTTTTTTCTCCAGGTGTTAAAACGGACACTGCCCGCCAGGAACTTTTTTCCCCAGGTGTCGAAACTGACAATGGCCGGTGGGGAGGCCTTCACCAAGCGCAGAGGGAGAATAGGTCAAATGGGACTGAGTGGGCGAAGGGTGTGCCGCTCATGAGGTGAGGCCTCAAAGCTCTCCGGGCTGATGAACCGAGGACGATGCGACAACCGAGAGCGCTTTGTCCTTTTTTCCGGGAGGAGGAGTAAGAGTAGGAGGAAGAGAAGGATTTTGGGCCTCCGAGCCCTCTGACCTTTTTCTCTTACCCCTTATCCCTTTCCCAGCTCTCCCACACACCCGCCTCAGACCGAAAGCTCCACTGCTTGCTCGGCACATAGGCTTTGCCTTCCCAGGACCAAGCCTGGATCTTCAGTTCCTGCGTGTCGCCTTCGATGAGATGAAAGCCATTGGGCTCCCCTTTGAGTCGATGGGAAGTCGCCGTCGAAACGGCCGAAAGCACACAGGCGCGGGTCTTTTTGCCCCCTGTCAGAGGCAGGGTCTGCGCATAGCTGATGTGAAAATGCCCTGCGAGAACCAGATCCACCCCGGAAAGGTTCACCGCTTCTGAGAACTCGCGGTTTCGACCGATCAAATGGCGTCGGATACCCTGGGGCGGTGCGGCAGGGGGGTGATGCACCACCAGCACCCGCAGCGCATCCGCAGGTGCAGTCTGCCCCAAACGGACCAGTCGCTCCATCTGGGTTCGGGAAAGTCGTCCGCGTGACCAGTCGAGGTGCCAACCGGCCGTGCGCGCGGAATTGACCCCGATGATGCTGAGACCTGGGCTGTTCCACACGGGCTCCAGGTCCGCATGAACCAGACGCCGATAGCGACTCCAAGGACGGCGAAAGCGCTCCCACACCCGCCACCAGACGGGCATGTCATGATTTCCAGGCACCACCAATTGCGGCAGCGGGATGGAATCCAAAAAGGCCCTGGCTTCTTCAAACTCACCGGCACGACCATGCTGGGTCAGATCTCCACTGACCACCAGCACATCGGGGGCGGCTTGCAGCAGAGCCTCTCGCAGCGCTCCCAACAGGGGCGTGGTCACTGCACCAAAATGCAGGTCTGAAATGTGGGCGAGGCGCATGGATCAGGCTTCAGGGGTGGTTTCTTCTGCGAGCCGAGGCGCGATGACCCACAGCGCTTTGGGCACCAGTTTGACTCGGAAGGGCAGATTCATTTTTTCCAACTCTCCGTCCATCATCACCGCGATGCGCCGCCGCCGCCGCACATCGATCTCCAAGTCCGTGGCCTGAATCACCGTGAGCTCCCGATCCTGCTTCCACCGCCCGAGTAGCCAAGCCACAAAGGAGCGGATCAAACCCAGCCGCGACTGGTGCTTTGAAATGTAAACCGTGAAGTAACCCCCATACAGACTGCGCCGCCGCGGGATGATGCCAAAGATGTCCTCGTAGTCATTGTTGGCCAGCAACGCGATGCGTGTGCGATGCCGCTGCAACTTGCCTTGGCTGGTCAGATTCAAATTCAGGGGTGGAAAGGTGGCTGCACTGCGCAGGCCATCCCACAAGGTGCGGACAGACTTCACGATCCAACTGCCATGATACTCCGGCCGCCCCATCACCAGTGCCGGGTAAAAACCCAGCACCACCACGCACATGAACAGCCTTCCTTCGACATCCAGCAGATCCATCTGCCCGACGGGAGCCGTCACCAGCGCACGCGCGGCTTCTTGCCAATCCAACGGCATCCCCACATCACGCGCGGCAAGATTAAAAGTCCCCAACGGCAAGATGCCCAAAGGTTTGTCATGCCCAGCAAACACCGTCGCAGCGGTGGCCACCGTGCCATCCCCACCGCCCACGATGACCGCATCCGCCGCGCCATCGCGTGCGGACTCCAGCGCCGCCTGCACCTGCGGCCCCGTGACTTGCTGGATCTCCACCGTGCAGCCAAGCTCCTCAAAAATCTCCTTCAACCCCGCCTCCACCGTGTCTGGCCCCAACGTCAAGAGAGTGCCGGACTCCCGATTCAGGGTAATGCTCAGCTTGCGCCGCGATTCAGGGATCATGAACCAGCTTACGTCGCTAAGCAGAGCTGTCCGCACATTTAAATCCAGCGGTGAGATGGGCAAAAGGAAGAGCTCCTGAGAAGCCCCTCTTTCCCCGCACTACTTGCTGAGTTCCAGCATCCGCAAAATCGGCATCTCAGCCCGCGCACGCAGATCTTCAGGCATGTTCACCTGAGGGGTCAGATCACGCAGAGAGTCATGCAGCTTTTGCAGGGTGTTCAGCTTCATGTAACGGCAGTCCGCACAGGCACAATGACCGGTAGGCCCAGGGATGAAGCGTTTTCCGGGCACTTCACGCTCCAGACGATGCAGCATGCCGCTCTCGGTGACGATGATAAAGGTGCTGGCCGAACTGTCGCGACAGTAGTGCACCATTTTCTCCGTGCTGCAGACCTCATCAGCCAGCATCCGCACTGCATAAGTGCACTCGGGATGGGCCACCACTTCCGCGTCTGGATACTCGTCCTTGATCGCCTGAATGCTGTCCCGAGTGAACTCCACGTGCACGTAGCAGGCCCCCTTCCACAGGTCCATCTTCCGCCCCGTTTGCTCCATCACCCAACTGCCGAGATTCTGGTCAGGCACAAACAGGATGGGCCGGTCTTTCGGCGCTGCATTGACGATTTTCACCGCATTGCCACTCGTGCAGATGCAGTCACACAGCGCCTTCACGTGGCCACTGCAGTTGATGTAAGCGATCACGTAATAGTTCTTCTCCGCGTTCGCTTTCAAAAAGGCCTCCAACTGGGGTCCGGGGCAACTTTGCTCCAGAGAACAGCCGGCATTCGCATCTGGCAGAATCACCGTCTTCGTTGGGTTCACGATTTTGGCCGTCTCCGCCATGAAATGCACCCCACAAAAGGCAATCACATCCGCATTCGTCTCCTTGGCATGATAGGCCAACCCCAAGGAGTCCCCCACATAATCGGCGATCTCTTGGATCTCACGAGACTGGTAATTGTGCGCAAGAATGACAGCATTCCGCTCTTTTTTCAGGCGGAGGATTTCAGAAACCAAGGTGGGAGTGGCGACAGCGACCATCCATCAGCCTTAGCGCAGACCTGCCTCGGCTCAAATCAGAAACTCAAGCAAGGGCAAACTCGTCCGCGCATCCACTCACGCAAAGATCCCTTTCACCACCTCGCCATAGACATCGGTGAGGCGGAAATCTCTTCCGGCATAGCGATAGGTGAGGCGCAGGTGATCGATGCCGAGCAGGTGCAGGATCGTGGCGTGGAGATCGTGCATGTGCACTTTGTCCTTCACGGCGTAGTAGCCAAAATCATCCGTCTCACCATAGGCGATCCCGGCCTTCACTCCACCCCCGGCCAGCCACATGCTGAAGCCCTGCGGGTTGTGATCACGACCGTTTGCCCCTTGCACGATGGGCGTGCGGCCAAACTCGCCTCCCCAGACAACCAGGGTGTCTTCCAACAACCCACGTTGTTTCAAATCGGCGAGCAAGCCCGCAATGGGCCGATCGACAGCAGCGGCATTTTTCGTGTGACCCGCCACGAGGTTCGAGTGCTGATCCCACACGTTGGGGGTGCTCACTTGAATGAAGCGCACCCCGGATTCAGCGAAGCGACGTGCGAGCAGGCACTGCCGACCGTAGTTGTCCGTCACCGCATCGCCGATGCCGTAGAGCGCTTTGATGTGATCGGGTTCATTTTCGATGTCCATCACACCAGGGGCCTCACTTTGCATCCGAAAGGCCAACTCCATGCTCTGGATCATGCCCTCGACGGGTGCATGACGTGTGCGCTCGAAGTGCTCGCGATTCATCGCCTGAAGCAGATCCATTTTGCGCAACTGTTGGTTAACATCGCCACCGGATTCGAGAAAACGGAAAGTGGCGTCTTTGCCCAACTTGCCCGCACGTCCAACCGTGGTGCCCTGATGAGCGGCAGGGAGGAAAGCCGAGCCGTAATTGCGTGGCCCCCCATGCGTGGCGGGCGGGCTGATGCTGACAAAGGCGGGTAGGTCCGCGTTTTCAGTGCCGAGACCATAGCTGATCCAGGATCCGATGGAGGGCCGCACAAAGTTGTCAGCGCCCGTGTGGATCATGCACACCGCCTGGCCATGTGATTGACCTTTGCTCTGCATGGAGCGGATGACGCAGAGGTCATCGAGGCGTTTAGACACTTCAGGGAAAAGATCACTGCCCCACAAGCCCGCCTCACCATGCTGCTGAAATTTCCACGGCGAGCCGAGGAGCTTCGCCTGACTTGTCGAAGAAGGATCGAGGTTCTTGGCGGGCGCGAAGGGCAGCTTCTTGCCATCCATCTTCTGCAGCATCGGTTTGTAATCAAACGTGTCCACCTGCGACGGCCCACCGTGCATGAAGAGAAAAATGACGCGCTTCGCCCGCGGTGTGTGATGCAACCCCGCTGGCAAACTTGCTGCCGTGGCAAGGCTGCTGAAAGCCAGCGACCCAAAACCGCAGGCAGCGGTCTTCAAGGCATCACGACGAGAGATGGGCAGAGCGGAATTCATGCACAATAGAAAGGCAAATGAGAGACGGATTTGGACATAAACGACCGCCAAGCGGGCTTTTCTCATTCATCGCCCATCGGAGTCAAGAATTCAGGAGCCGAGCGAGCTCGCGATGGACAGTTGCAGATCAGGAAGGTTATCAACGCAGCAGCCTGAGGAATGACAGCACCACGGGCCCTCCTTCTGAATCTGTTTTTGTTTTTCACTCATCCAGAAAGACACAGATCACTTGGGCGTCCTTTTTGTATGGATTGAACCGGCAATGCAGGGTGTCGGCTTCGAGGCCATCCCATTCATGACCACCGCGAAGACAGCCTCGCTGCCGTGGTGATCATTCGAGGAAAAGAAACTCGGTGGATGCGAGCAGCACATGGGCAAGGTCGGCGAGAGCTTTTTCGCGATCCCCGCTGGCGCTGTTGATGAAATCATTCGCCCGCTTGGCTGCCGTCGCACTTGGCGCACGTCCCAGGATAGTTTCATGCAGCCAGGTCACGGGATCGGCTTGGGCATAGGCTTGTTGGGCGAGGGTGGCCCCCTGTTTTTGCAAGAAGGTGCTGTTGAGAAGATACAGCGCCTGGGTGGGCACGGTGGTGAGCGGACGATCTCCGGAAACCATCTCGGGATTCGCGGCATCAAAGATCTCCAGCTCAGGCGCGAGGTTGTTGCGAGCGACAGGCAAGTAGATGCTTCGGCGTAGCTCTTTGTCGAACTTCATCGGTTTGTCCAAATCCTCGCCATAAGTGAGCGCAGTTGCGGCGGCTTGCTCGAGTTTGAGTTCACCTGTGAGAAAGAGCAGACTATCACGAATCTCCTCGGCGGTGAGCCGACGATAGGAGCGTCTGCCAAACAAACGATTTTCGGGATCGGCGATCGTGCGCGGTGATTTGGCCTCGGCGGCGAGCTGATAGGTGCGACTGAGCACCATCTCGCGAATCAAGGCTTTGAAAGAACCTCCGCTGGCGCGGAACTTTGCCGCGAGGTGGTCGAGCAGTGCGGGATGCGTGGGTTTCTCACCCTGCACACCAAAATTATCGACGGTGCCGACAATGCCGCGTCCGAAAAGCTGCGCCCACAGGCGGTTCACGATCACGCGATCGAGCAGCGCATTCTCCGCGCTCGTCATCCACGAAGCGAGTTGCAGACGACCACTCGATCCAGAGGCGATCGTTGGCGCTTGGCCAGTGTGCAGCACGCTGGGGAAACTGCGCGGCACTTTGGGGCCCAGTTGATTCACCTCTCCTCGGATGCGCAAATGGATGTCGCCCGCGTCCCGGGCATCACGCGGAGCCATGGCCAGCTCGGCGTCCTTGAGCGCGTTGACTTGCTTGTCGAGTTCCTTGGTGAGCGCGGCGTTGTCCATCAGGAGCAGCGGATCACCTGTGCTGCTGCCATTGGCCATCGCCAGTGCCGTGGACTCACGCTCAATGTCTTTTTCAGAGATGAACTGCACGGCATCGACGATCACATAGTCCTTTGTGCCTTGCGTGCCGACGATGACATTGACGCGTCCGCCTTTCTCGAAATGAAAACGTCCGATGGGCTCAAACAAACCACTGATGCTCGGTTTCTTCGTCTGATCAAAAAGGATCTCATGCACACCATCGAAGGCCTCAACCGTGATGGGCACGCGCTTGTCACAGTTGCCTTTCGCCGGATACGCGATGCGCACCTCGTAGATGCCCGTCTCTGGCAAGGCACCGCGAAACACGGCCTTCTTGGTGCCACGATCTTTTTTATCGTTGTGAATGTAGAAATCGCCAAAGCGCTTTGCAGACAAACTGGATTGCTTCCAGTCGCCAACGAGTTCCGCACTGGCCTCATCATAAATAACCCCAGCGAGCGGCAGTTTCGTCAGTGCCTTTTTTCCCGCGACGGTTTCCATGAAATCGCGTTCGACTTTGAGCCGCATTGCCAGTTCGAGTCGAGCTACTTTCTGCTTTAACTCAGCAAACGCCGGTTCCGGCTGTGGAAGCGCCTGCTCCACCCAACTCGCCACATTCACACAGCCATTGCGCGTGCCCATGACGACCTCCGTGGAGCGAAAGAAACCCGCGAGCGCGTAGTAGTCCTGTTGGCTAAAGGGATCAAACTTGTGATCGTGGCAGCGTGCGCAACCCACTGTTAGACCGAAAAACGCGCGGCCTATCGTGTCAATTTGCTCGTCCACCGTGTCGAGATGCAGCTTCTCTTTGTCCCGCTCCGTCAGCATCTTGGGCCCCAAGGCGAGAAAGCTGGACGCGATCATCTGACTGCGTCGCTGCTCAGGGGTCTTGGCAGGCATCAAATCGCCCGCGATCTGCTCGCGAATGAACTCATAATAAGGCTTGTCATGATTGAAGGCATCAATGACGTAGTTTCGATAACGCCAGGCTTGATAGAAGGTGTAGTTGCGGTCACCGCCGTTTGAGTCTGCGTAGCGTGCGAGGTCTAACCAATAACGCCCCCATTTTTCACCAAACTGTGGACTACTGAGCAGATGATCGACATACGACTCGTAGGTTTTGTGTGAAGCCTGAGCTTCATCCGGTGGCAACCCCGTGAGATCATAGCTGAGTCTCCGCATCAGCGTGAGGCGGTCTGCATCTGGCGCAGGCGTCAGCTTCTTCGCCTCCAACTCGGCCAAGATGAAGGTATCCAGCTCCTTGCGTGGCCAGTCCTGTTTTTTCACCACGGGCGGCGTGGTTTTTTGCAGGGGACGAAAGGCCCAGCCCTGGCGGGCAGCTTTGAAATCAATTGTCTTTTTCGTGCTCGCTGCGGCCAGCGACTCCACACGGGGATCAGGGGCACCCATCGCGATCCATTGTTCCAGCACACGGATGTCCTCTGGCGGCAGCTTCGACTTCGGCGGCATTTGCAGGTCTTCGTCCTCGTAACGGACACTGTGCATGAGCAGACTCTTCGCGGGTTTTCCAGGCACCAGCGCCGGTCCTGCATCGCCACCGATTTGCCAGCCTTCCTTGCGATCCAGGAGCAGGCCACCTTTCACCTTTCCCTGCTGGGAGTGGCACTCATAACAATGCTTCACCAGCAGCGGTCGCACACTGTTCTCAAAGAACGCCACGCCATCCGCTGCCGATGAATCAGCAGCCGCAAAGGCAAGGAGAAGCGAGAGGGAGATCAGTGAGCGCACGATAGGAGAAGATCAGAAAGTCCGCATTTTGGACAGTAAAAGATCGAACCAGAGGCCTTGGGTCTTTCCGTGGATCGGCTTGGCCACCCAATTCCCAACCTCAACCGTCCATCGAAACGCCATCCGATGAACTTTTTATGACGAGCATTGCACAAAATGTGTCGTCGTGGCGTACTGTCAGGCCTGATTTGATTCAAATCGCTTATGAGCTCATCCCAATCGTCACGTCGTTCCTTCATTCAAACCGCCGCCGCATCTATCGCGGCACCTTTCATTCTGCCATCCCGCGTGTGGTCCGCAGAGACAGCCCCAAACTCCCGAATCAACCTGGGATTCATTGGCATGGGCAAGATGAACAGCGGCCATTTGGGGAATTTCCTGGGTCGCGAGTCCGTGCAAATCGTCGCGGTCTGTGACGTGGACACCAATCGCCGTGAGCACGCCAAAAAGAAGGTGGAAGAAAGCTACGGTAAGAAAGCTGGCACCGAATACAAAGGCTGCACTGCTTACAATGATTTTCGCGAGCTACTCGCCCGCAAGGACATCGACGCCGTGGTCGTGGCCACACCGGATCACTGGCATGCCTACATCGGCATCGCCGCCGTTCGTGCCGGGAAGGATGTGTATGGTGAAAAACCTCTGACTCACAATGTCCATGAAGCCCTAACACTCACTAAAGCGGTGCGTGACAGCGGTCGCATTTTCCAGACCGGATCCCAGCAGCGCTCTAGCAAAGAATTCCGCGTGGCGGCTGAACTGGTGCGCAATGGCGTCATCGGCGAGATCAAGACCATCACGACTTCGTTTGGCAGCCCAGCTCCGGTTTACAATCTGAAAGAAGAAGCCGCTGAACCAGGACTGGACTGGGATCGCTGGTGCGGCCCAGGTCCGCTGAAACCTTACACCAGTGTCCTGAGCCCACGCGGCGTGCACAATCACTTCCCAGCCTGGCGCAACACGCGTGAGTTCGGCGGCGGCATGATCACTGATTGGGGTGCTCACCACATTGACATCGCTCAATGGGCACTGGGTGTGGATGAAACAGGCCCCGTCGAAGTCCGCTCTCCAGGTGTTGACAAAACTCGCGAAGCTCAGCTCGTGTATGCCAATGGCGTCGTCCTCACCCACAAGGAAGGCAAGGGTGTCTCCATCTACGGCACCGAAGGCGAAGTGCACGTGAATCGCGGCAAGTTCGAGCTGATCCTCGGCGGCAAAAAAGTGCACGGATTCTTCGACAAAGAAGTCGATAAAGGCACCTCGCTGGATCGTGAAGTCATTTTGTCAGAACGTGAATTCCTCAAGGATGCCAAAATCAAACTCTACGACAGCAAGAACCATCACGACGACTGGCTCAACAGCATCAAGACCCGTGAGCGTCCGATCTGCGATGTGGCCATCGGTGCGACCACCGTCATTTCCTGCCACCTCATGAACATGGCCTATTACTCAGGCACCAGCTTCAAATGGAACCCGACTGAGCGCACCTTTGTCGAAGGTGGCGATCCCAAGTGGCTCACCCGCGATTATCGCGGTGAGTGGGCAGTCTAACCATCGATTGATTCAAACCGAACGATGCCGACCCATGAAAGTGGGTCGGCATTTTTTATTCCACCGCGAAGTCTGAAGAGAAGACTCCGCCACCTTCCCTACCCCACCTGCCCAGCGTAATCGCTCGGCATCCGCCAATCCGCACGCGGCGAGAGAGCGACGGTGCCGACTTTGGGACCATCAGGCATGGACGAGCGCTTGAATTGATTCTGAGTGAAGCGACGAAGGAAAACACCGAGCCATTTCTCGAGAACTTCGTTCGGGTAACGGCCTGCAAAAGCTTGCTCTGCCAGATAAAGGATCTTTTCCCGACCGCAGCCATGGCGGATGAGATGGAAGAGAAAAAAGTCGTGCAACTCATAGGGACCGACAGTGTCTTCGGTCTTCTGAGCATGGGTGCCATCTGCGGCCAATGGCAAGAGTTCCGGCGAGATCGGCGTGTCGATGATGTCGTGCAAAATGGCCCCAGCCTCTTTGGCATAAAGTTCCGTGGCACACCATTCGATGAGGTATTTCACCAATGTCTTCGGCACGCCCGTGTTGACGTGATACATCGACATGTGGTCGCCATTGAACGTGCACCAACCGAGCGCGGCTTCCGAGAGATCACCGGTGCCAATGACGAGGCCGCCGGTTTGATTGGCGACGTCCATGAGGATCTGCGTGCGCTCACGGGCCTGGGCATTTTCATACGTGATGTCATGCAGGCCCGCCGGATGATCAATGTCCTGAAAATGCTGCTGCACAGCGGCGCCGATGGGAATGGTGCGCAGCTGGATGTCGAGAGCTTCAGCGAGTTTCTCCGCATTGCCTTTGGTTCGTGTGGTGGTGCCAAAACCCGGCATGGTGATGGCGAGGGCCGCACTGCGGGGCAATTCAGCACGTTTGAGGGCCTCGATCAAAACCAGCAAAGCCAGCGTGCTGTCCAAACCACCCGAGAGACCCAGCACAGCGGTCGAGCTGCGCGTCTGGCGCAGACGGCGCGCGAGTCCGGTGGCCTGAATGGCAAAGATCTCCTCACACACGACTTGGCGATCAACCCCAGGTGGCGGGACAAAGGGATGCGCCGTGAGCGGGCGCTGGAGTTCCGATTGACCCACCTTTGGTTGGGCACCGAGGCTGAACAAAATGTGCGTATAAGCCTGCGTGGCAGGCGCATCCCGAAAGGCCGCACTGCGGAGGCGCTCATGTTCCAAACGCTGGAGATCGACATCAGCCATCACGACACGGGTTTCGAATTGAAAACGTTCCGTCTCGCCAAGCAGCACGCCATTTTCCGCAATGAGGCTGTGGCCAGAATAGACCGTGTCCGTGCTTGACTCACCCGCGCCCGCACTGGCGTAAAGGTAAGCTCCTAGTGTGCGAGCGCTCTGTTGTGTAATCAGTGTCCGGCGATACGGAGCCTTGCCCAGCAGTTCATTGCTGGCGCTGGGATTGGCGATGATCGTGGCACCGGCAAGTGCCGCATGACTGGAGGGCGGGATCACGGTCCATAGATCCTCACAAATCTCGATGCCGAGGACGAGTCCAGGCAAGTCACTGACTTCAAACAACAGATCGGTTCCGATGGGGATACCATCCGCATCTGTGTGAGAGCTGGTCAGAGTGTTGGCAGGTGAAAACCATCGGCGCTCATAAAACTCACCTGAATTCGGCAGGAAGGTCTTTGGCACAAAGCCGATCACCTCTCCCTCAGCAAGGACCGCCGCGACATTGTAGAGACGCCCCTGCACCGTCAAAGGAAGCCCCACCACGGCGATGCAACCGAGGCCGACACTGGCTTCCGCGAGCTCATTCAAGCCAGCACGGGCCTGCTGCTGAAGGCTGCGGAGATAGAACAAATCCGCGCAAGAATAACCGGTTAGACAGAGCTCTGGGAAGACGACAAGGCGACAACCCTCAGACGCCAGATGCTCCAGGCAGCCTTTCAGCGTCTTCACGTTGGCAGCCACATCTCCCAATTTAAGCTCCGGGGAGACGGCGGCAACGCGGACGAAACCATGCTGTTCACGGAGGTTGTTGGGCGGGATGGGGTTGGGCATGAGAGAGACTAACATGAGTCATCGATCCGGCATCGAAGAAAAAACATCTTGCAAGGAAGCGTTGCCTCCCGCACTCTTTGATTGTTCCTGGTTCTCTCAATCAGGTGAACACTGGTGAATGCTCCGGCGATTGGAGCTGTGGTTTCGAAAAGCGAAGGCTCAAGAAATCCTTTCCTGCGACAGGCCTCGGCCTGTGCAGAGCAGACACCGCGGCAAGGCCGCTCTAGCCCCCCATTTCATTCTCTCAACCCGAACGGGACCTGCCGCCTGCGAAGCGCCAGATCACCCGCCCATTTCCCACAACCCAGACAACTGCAACATGGCAGGACATAACAAGTGGTCCAAGGTCAAGCACATCAAGGCCGTGGTGGACGTGAAGCGTGGCAAAGTCTTCAGCAAGCTCTCCAAGGAGCTGACGGTGGCTGCCAAGAATGGTGGCTCGAACCCCGATCTGAACGCACGTCTGCGCTCGGCCGTCATTGCCGCTCGTGCCGCCAATGTGCCGAATGACAACATCGAACGGGCGATCAAAAAAGGTGCCGGAGAGCTGGAAGGCGCTGCCATCGAAGAAATCACCTATGAAGGCTACGGCCCCGGTGGTGTCGCACTCATGGTGGAGATCGTCACTGACAATCGCAACCGTGCGGCCAATGACCTGCGGGTGCTGTTTTCGAAAAATGCAGGCACCTTTGCCGATGCCGGGAGCGTTGCTTACCAGTTCACGCGACGAGGTGAGATCCGCTTGGAAAAGGGCACTCTCACTGAAGATGCGGTGACTGAATTGGCTCTGGATGCTGGAGCTGACGATGTCCAGGATGACGGTGAGGATTGGATCCTTTACACCACCTTTGAGCAGACCTTCCAAGTGGCCAGCGCCCTGCGTGAAAAAGGCTTCTCCCCCAAATCACAGAATCTCATTTACCAGCCCAACACGACGGTGACGATCACGGACGTGGAGGTGGGCCGCTCCATCATCAAGCTCTACGACGTCCTCGACGACTATGACGACACCCAGGCTGTCCACGCGAACTTTGAGATCGCTGACGAGATCGCCGACGAACTGTCCTAACCCCCTTTCAAGAATCCCATGAGCGAAGAACTCCAGCTCGAGCTGCCTGCCCCCACCGCCAAGTCCGCGAAGACTGCCAAAAAAGCCGCCGTTAAAAAGGTCGCTGCCAAGAAAGTCGCCGCGAAAAAAGCCGCTCCGCCGGCCAAGGCTGCCGCTAAAAAAGCTGCTGCAAAAAAACCTGCCAAAGAGCCCAAAGCAGAAGTGCTCAAGGTCGAGATCGCTCCGCCACCGCCCCCTGCTCCTGAGCCAGTCATCGTCGAAGCGGCACCAGTAGAAGCCAATGGCACGAAAAAGCCCAAAGCTGCCCCACGCAAATCACCGACGCTGAAAAAGGCCGCTGAAATGCTCGCTCAGATGCAGAATGAAGCCGCTGCCAAAGCCGCCGCATCCATCCCTGCACCGCAGCAGATCTCAGCCCCAGCGATTGAACCTGCGCCAGTCACCCTTCCCGCACCAGCCCCTGCGCCTGAGCCCACTCCAGCTCCCGCTCCTGTGATCCCGCAGGAGCCTGCGGCACCCGCCATCGAGAATGCAGCTGCGCCCGCCGCAGTTCCGACTCACCGCGCTGCACCTGCTCAAGCCGCCGCGCCAGCCACGGGTGAAGCCTCAAGCGATGCACCTGCTCCTCAAGAAAGACGGAAGTCAAAGTTCGAGCGCTGGAAAGAGCGGCGCGAACGTTTCCGTCAGGAAAAAATAGCTCGTCAGCAAGGAGGCGGCGGTGGTCAGCAAGACCGGCAGCCACG
>JAIXVB010000240.1 GCA_027483245.1 Verrucomicrobiaceae bacterium
CCCCTGGACTGGAAAAATCTGCCGAAACAGCTCTTCCCCAACAACCCCAAGGCACAGGAGATTTTGGGGCAAGACATGATGACTCGGGCGGCGTGTTTTTGGGCGACGGACTGCCTGCGGGGTTGCAGCATTCGGGCGAATTTCCAAAGCACTACGGTGCTGCTACCACCTGCGCTTGCGACGGGCAATCTCGACATCATCACAGACGCCATGGTGCGCGAAGTGATCCTGGAGAATGGCAAAGCAGCGGGTGTGCATTACATCGATAAAAAGACCCGACGCGATGCTGTGGTGAAGGCGCGTGTGGTCATCTTAGCGGCCAGCAGCTGTGAAACATCGCGCATCCTTTTGAACTCCCAATCGCAGGATCGTGCAGGCCTCGCGAACTCGAGCGGACAAGTCGGCAAGAACCTCATGGACAGTGTCGGCACGAGGCTGGGCGCGCACATCCCTGCGCTCGAAGATGCGCCGATTCTCAACGAAGATGGGGCCGGTGGGTTGCATGTGTATTCGCCCTGGTGGCTTGTGAATGATCATGCAAAACTGGGGTTTGCCCGGGGTTATCACATCGAAATGGGCGGTGGTCGCCGCATGCCGCAGGTCGGTTCTTTTGGTTCACTGGACAGCACAAGCCCTGGCATTTACGGCAGTAAGCTCAAGGAAGAAGCCCGTCGTTATTATGGGGCCAGCTTTAGCTTCAGCGGGCGAGGAGAGATGGTGCCGAACAAGGATTGCTTTTGTGAGCTGGATCCCCAGGTGGTGGATCAATGGGGTATCCCCGTGCTGCGCTTTCACTGGAAATGGAGCGATCATGAAATCAAACAGGCGGAGCACATGCAGCAGACCTTTGCGGAGCTGATCGAGGGCATGGGTGGCAAGGCCAAACCGCAAAGTGGTCGTGATGCGATTCAGCGCCCAGGTGAGATCATCCATGAGGTCGGCACGGCCCGCATGGGCACTCAAGCCACGGACAGTGTCACCAATCAGTACTGTCAGACCTGGGATGTGAAGAATCTCTTCCTCATGGATGGCGCTGTGTTGCCGAGCAATCCCGACAAAAACCCGACTCTCACCATCATGGCTCTCGCCTGGAGATCCTGCGAATGGCTGATGGGAGAGATGAAGGCTGGGAACGTCTAAAAGCGTAGGAGCTGAGGCGAATCAAACTCGGTGGTGACAACGACCACGATCATGGGTCATGTCTGCGATGCGTCATGCCCACGTTTTCAGGCCGGATGATGAGTAGCTGTGCGAGACTGGATTTGAAAAGGATCAGCTTGAGCCAAGATCGGTGCACCATCCCACAAGCGGTGAAGAGCGATGAGTCCGCAGCGGCGGCATCCTCGCACAGTCATGGAAGTCTTTGCTGTCACCATCTTTATGAGTCTCGCCTTCGCGGTTCTCTTTGCTGTCCTCTTTTTTGCGGAGCGTAGTCAACGTCAGCGGCGCTCGATCGAGCAAATGTCGCTGATGCCTCTCGATGCCGATCACACGGAACGCTGATCTTTCCCATGAACGCCATCACTCAAAAACAGACCATCACCTTCGACGATAAAGTCGTTCGTCAGTTCATGTGGGCTTCGATCCTCTGGGGGCTCGTCGGCATGCTCGTCGGCGTCATCATTGCCGCTCAGTTGAACTATCATGAGCTGAATCTCACTTCTTGGTTGTCCTTTGGTAGGCTGCGTCCGCTGCATACGAACGCGGTCATCTTTGCCTTTGTGGGCAACATGATGTTTGCCGGCATCTACTACTCCACGCAGCGTCTGTGCAAGGCGCGCATGGCTTCCGACTTGCTGTCAAAGATCCATTTTTGGGGTTGGCAAACCATCATTGTCAGTGCGGCGGTGACCTTGCCCTTGGGCTTCACTCGCGGGCAAGAATACGCCGAACTCATCTGGCCCATCAACATCGCCGTCGCTTTGATCTGGGTTGTGTTTGCAGTGAACTTCTTTTGGACCTTGGCCAAACGAAACGAGCCGTCCCTGTATGTTGCCCTGTGGTTTTACATCGCGACCATCATCACGGTGGCGATGCTCTACATCGTCAATCACCTGTCGATCCCGACGAGTTGGACGCACAGCTACACCCTTTTTGCGGGGGTGCAAAATGCGCTGGTTCAGTGGTGGTATGGGCACAATGCGGTCGCCTTCTTCCTCACGACTCCGATTCTCGGCATCATGTATTATTTCCTGCCGAAGGCGGTGGATCGGCCAGTGTATTCGTATCGGCTGTCCATTGTTCACTTCTGGTCACTGGTGTTCATTTACATCTGGGCAGGCCCGCATCACCTGCTGAACACCTCCTTGCCCAAATGGCTGCAAATGCTCGGCATGTTCTTCAGTTTGATGCTCTGGGCACCAAGTTGGGGGGGGATGTTGAATGGCCTGCTCACACTGCGCGGAGCCTGGGATAAGCTGCGCACCGATCCCGTGGTGAAGTTTTTCATCGCCGCCGTGACCTTTTATGGCATGGCCACTTTTGAAGGCCCGCTGCTTTCCATCCGCGCGGTGAACGCACTGTCGCACTATTCCGATTGGACCATCGGTCACGTGCACAGCGGTGCGCTGGGTTGGAATGGGCTCATGGCGGCAGGCCTATTTTATTGGCTCACTCCACGACTCTACGGGACCAAACTGCATTCGGTGCCCTTGGCGAATCTGCACTTCTGGATCGCGCTGTTTGGCATCCTTCTTTACGTCGCGGCCATGTGGGTCTCTGGCATCATGCAGGGGTTGATGTTGAACTCGACCAATGCGGCAGGCACTGCGCTGACGTATCCGAACTTCATTGAGACCCTCACTGCGATCCGGCCGATGATGGCTTTCCGCATCATTGGTGGCAGCATGTATCTCATTGGCATGGGCTTGATGCTGTGGAATCTCTGGATGACGGCACGCAGTGGCAAGGCGGTGAATGAGACGCGTGAAGTAACGCTGATCGACCGCGGCAGCGTGGACACGATGGGGATCAAAACGACCTTCTTGGCTGATCCAGTGACGTTCTTCTTTGGTGGTCTGTTTCTCTTCATGGGCTGGATCTTTCTGCCCAAAGGTGCCGACATCACGGCTCTCATCTGTGCGCTGATATTTGGGTTCCTCGCTGTGAAAAAGTTCGCCGTTGCTCATTCGACTTGGTCGAACTGGTATGAGCGACTTCTCGAGAACTGGCTGCCTTTTACTCTTCTCACGTTCATCGCCGTGGCGCTCGGTGGTTTGATCCAACTCGTGCCCACGGTCATGGTGAATCGCGCGAAGAATATGGAAGACCGTATTCAGCAGGTTTACACGCCTCTGGAGCTCACGGGTCGTGATCTTTACGTCAGTGAAGGGTGCTACAACTGCCACAGTCAGATGATCCGCACCATGCTGCCCGATGTGCTCCGTTACGGTGACTACAGCCGCTTGGGAGAGAGCATTTACGATCATCCTTTCCAATGGGGTTCGAAGCGCACAGGGCCTGATCTGGCGCGCGTCGGCGGCAAGTATCCAAACAGCTGGCATTTCAATCACATGATGGATCCGCGCAGCACTTCGGTGGGTTCAAACATGCCGTCTTATCCCCATCTCTTCACGAGCAAGTTTGATCAGAAGACCTTGCCCAAGAAGATCGCCGCCATGGTCCAGTTGGGCGTGCCTTACCCGATCATGACCGATGTGGAGATCAAAGAAAACGCGATCAAACAAGGCATCGCAATTGTGGAGAATCTCAAGGTGGATGGTCTGGCAGCTTCGCCTGACACTCAAATCGTCGCCATCATCGCTTACCTGCAAAAGCTCGGCAAATACGACACTCCTGAGCCAAATGAAGCGCTGATCAACCGTGCTGCAGTTCCACAGCTGATCCCAGGTCCTGGCAATCCTGACAAACAACGCCCCGCGCGTCCTGTTCAATAACCTCAACACCGCCTATCCAAATGTTTCGCAACGTCATTTATGAAGCTTGGCTCAACTGGGTGCCCTATGTGTCTTTTGGCATCACGGGTGCGGTTTTCCTCCTCTTTGTCTTCCGCGCCATGGGCCTGCAGAAAGAGCGTGCCGATGAACTCGCGCGCCTACCGTTGGATGACGAATGATCCATGATTTTTCAGTGCGTTCGAAACCATTAGCCCCCACGAAACCCACGTTTTCCATGTCAAAAGACAATTCCACCCAAGGTCCCATCCTGCGCCCTCATGAATACGACGGCATTCAGGAGTATGATCAAAAGTTACCCAATTGGTGGCTGTTCAGTTGGTATATCACGATGGTCATCTTTGTCATCGCCTGGGTAGCCTATTACCAGTTTGGCATGGGCATGGCGGATGAAAAGGAGATCGATACTGCACTGGCGAAGATCGCCGAGTATCAGAAGAAAGAACTTGAGCTTATCAGCGATGACAAGCTCTGGGAAATGTCGCTGGATCCCAAGATCACAGCAGCGGGCGCTGCCACTTTTCAGACGACCTGCGTTGCCTGTCACGCCTCCGATTTGAGTGCCCACATCGCGGGCGCAAAACTCCCGGGTCTGCCTTTGAATGACCAGGAATGGAAACATGGGCACGCTCCCACGCAGATCCTGACGATCATTCGCAAAGGCGCACCCGATCTCACCAAAGGCATGCCCCCCTGGGAACCCCAGCTCGGCTTGCAGCGGGTAGTCGAAGTCACCGCCTTTGTGCTCAGCAAGCACCAAAAAGGCGAGCCCGTGACCCTGTCAGCGGATTCGCCGTTGAAAGCAGTGAAGTGATGGATCAAAACCAAAATGCGCCCTCCCATCCGCAAGTGTTGGTGAGCAAATCAGAGGCCGATGGGCAAGGTGGAGATGCCTCATGAAATCCCCCACTCTGGAAAGCCTCTCAACGATCGAAGAGGATGGCTCGCGCAAGTTTGTGCATCCAGCCGATGTCCATGGGCGGTTTACGATTTGGCGTCGTTGGTCGGCATTGGTGCTGTTGATGATATACATTCTTCTGCCCTGGATTCCCGTGAATGGATATCCGGCGGTGTTTCTGGATGTGCAGGAAAGGCGCTTTCATTTCATGGGCCTGACACTGGCCACCCAGGATCTCTGGGTTGGCTTCTTTTTGATCACGGGATTGGCTTTTTCCCTCTTTTACGTCACTGCTTTGTTTGGTCGTGTTTGGTGTGGATGGACCTGCCCTTACACTGTTTTCCTGGAGCATGTCTATCGGCGGATTGAGCGTTGGATCGAAGGCGATGCAACTGCTCGGCGCAGGTTGGATGCGGCGCCGTGGACGCTGAGTAAGCTGTGGCGTAGAGTTCTCAAGCACGGGGTCTTTCTTGGCGTGTCAGCCTTGATTGCCCACATTTTTCTGAGCTACTTCGTCTCGCTGAAAAAGCTGTATGCCATGATGCAGGGACCACCGAGTGAGCATTGGCTGGCTTTTGGCGTGACCCTCTTTCTCACCGCAGCGTTGTATTTTGCGTTCAGTTGGTTTCGTGAGCAGTTTTGCATCATCCTTTGCCCTTACGGTAGGCTGCAATCCGCACTGACCGATGACCACAGCGTCATCATTGGTTATGATCAAAAGCGCGGTGAACCGAGAGGCAAAGTTGGCAGCACACAGGGGACGTGCATTGACTGCCGACGTTGTGTGCAGGTCTGCCCCACGGGCATTGATATTCGTCAAGGCATGCAGTTGGAATGTATCGGTTGTGCGGCCTGTGTGGACGCTTGCGATGACATCATGACCAAACTCAAACGCCCCACAGGCCTTGTCCGTTATGATTCGCATGTCGGGCTCCATGGGGGCAAAACGAAGCTCATTCGCCCACGCATTCTTCTTTACACGGTGCTGCTCGTGGTGGGCATGGGAGCCTTTGCTTTGTCAGCTTTGCGCATCACTCCTGTTCGGGCCAGTGCGGTGCGCATGGTGGGTGCGCCATTCTATGAGGCCGACGGCATGTTGCGGAATCAATTCTTGGTGCGTGTCATCAACAAACGCAATCTCCCAGGGACTTACCGATTGGCTTTGGTGGGGGAGGTGCCTCCTAATCTCAGTGTCACGGGTCTGACCGAGACGCTCCAGCTCGGCCCTCTGGCGGAGGATCAAAAAACACTCGTCCTTGCTCTGCCAACGAAAGCTTTTGTGAAGCCCTTCAAACTGCAAGTGCAAGTCACTGACACCGAGCGTGGTGACACGATGACAACTCGTGTTCTCGAGTTTCTCGGTCCTGATCCACGTCTGCAATCGGATGCTCCTCTTCATGCGAAAGATTTTATTCAATAACCCTTGGCTGATCCCCGTGATCGCTTTTCTCACCTTTGTTGCATTGTGGGTGGCCTTCATCTGCTTTGCGGTGAAGAACAAACCCCAAGAGGTCCAACGAGTGTCTGCCTTGAGCTTGGTGCCTCGCGACCTTTCCCACGCTCCTTCAGAGCATGACTGAGATCGACACCAGCGCGGCCGCCTTTTTAGCAGGACTTGTGACCAGTGTTCACTGTGTCGGCATGTGCGGTCCGTTGTCTTGTTCTTGGGCAATATCGGCGAAGCCTGGCGCGCATGGATTTTTCCGTGACACCAGCCTGTACCACGCAGGGCGCATCGTGGCTTATGGCATCGTCGGTGCTTTAGCCGGAGCGGTGGGTTATCTGCCCCTGACGTGGTTTCAACACGGGCCCGGCATCGTGTTGCCTTGGCTGCTTGTGATTGCCTTTACCATGGTTGGCATGGGCCTGGATCAGTGGCTGCCAAAACCCCGCCTCTTCAGCGCTGGATTACGTCGTTTGCAGAGTTTGGCTTTTCGTCTGAAGAGCCCCGTGCGTGCAGGTTTGCTCGGCTTTTTAACACCCCTGCTTCCCTGTGGCCCGCTCTACATGATGTTTGCGCTTGCCATGATGAACGGCAGCGCTTTCAAGGGTGGTGAATTCGCCATGGCTTTTGGGTTGGGAACGCTGCCCTTGCTGTGGCTGGCGCAAACTCAAATCCATTGGTTAGGCGGACGCCTTCAGCCTGGCACCATGCGGAAACTTCAGCGCTCGCTCGCTCTCGTCGCGGCCGTCGTGATGGCCTACCGTCTGCGCGGCACCCTGGATTTCGGCAGCGATGCCGTGCCGAGCTGCTGTCATGCAGGTTTATGAGTCGATGCGTCCGTTGGTCAGGTTATTGGATTTTGAAATGGGTCTTAAAACAACAATATTGAGGCACATCCGTGGTATTAGATGTGGCGGAGTTGAGGCTCGCAATTCTGGTGTGCATCTTCACAAGCCGGGCAGAGAATCGCCCGGGGGACGGAGGCATGAGGTGATGGATGTCTTCATCGACCCTATGCCAACACTGTGGTTCTCCGGTTCCCGCGAATCGTGAGGATTCGTTTTGCTGTGCGGGCTGCTCGTATGTGCATGAGTTGCTGCATCGACAGGGGCTGGATCATTTTTATGATCTGAAGGGTGAATCGTCACTGCCTCCGGTTTCACCTCAGAGTTTGCGTGAGCGGGATTATGCGTGGCTAGAGGAGTTGACTCGAGAGGCAGTTCCAGCTGGTGAGCTTTGTCTGGCTTTGCAGGGATTGTCATGCGTGGGGTGTGTTTGGTTGATCGAGCGAATCTTCACACGTCATCCAGGGGGGGTGCAGGTCAATGTGGATGTAGTGCATGGGGAGATGCGGTTGGTTTTTGATCCACTGATGTTTGATGCGTTGGCGTTTGCTCGGGATTTGCAAACGTTTGGTTATCTGGTGGGTCCTCCTCATGAGGGCGGAGAAAAGAAACAGACCTCGGGGTTGGAGCGTCGCATGGGTGTGTGCGGAGCCTTTGCCATGAATGCGATGGCCTTTAGTTTACCAGCCTACTTCGGCATGCCGAAGGACTTTGCTTTCGCGTCTTGGTTTGACATGATCGCTGCCGTTTCAGCGACGCTGGCGATGCTGATGGGCGGGTCATATTTCATTGAGAAGGCTTGGCAAAGCTTGCGTGTTGGAGCGTTGCATATCGACATCCCGATTGCTCTGGGCATCGTGGCGGCTTATGCCGGATCGATGGGCGGCTGGATTGCAGGTGTGGAGGGGCTGAAGTATTTCGACTTTGTGGCGATCTTCATTTTTCTCATGCTGGTGGGTCGCTGGGCTCAGCAGGCGGCGGTGGAACGGAATCGCCGCAAGCTCATGCGTGACACATCGGTGCCGGACTCGGTCCTGCTTTCAGAAACGAATCAAATGCGCCCGTTGAGAGCACTCAAGGTGGGCATGCGCTTCGTCGTTAAGTCGGGTCAATCGATCCCGGTGGCCAGTCGCTTGTTGGGCGAGCGTGCCTCCGTGAGCCTGGAGTGGATCAATGGAGAGAGTGAATCCCAGCAGCGCGAGGAGGGGCAAATGCTGCCTTCGGGAGCACTCAACATTGGAACGCGGGCGATTGAGGTGGAGGCTCTGGAAGGCTGGCAGGAAAGCACGCTGTGTCGGCTTCTCGAGGCGCGTAAACCTGGGGAATTTCGGGATCGTGGGCTGGAGCGCCTGCTGCGAGGTTATCTGATGGTGGTGGTGTTGATTGGCATCGGCGGTGCGGTTTATTGGCTGTTGAGCGGGGCTGGGTTTGCGCAGGCCTTGCAGGTGATGATTTCCATTTTCGTCGTGTCGTGTCCGTGTGCCTTGGGTGTGGCTGTGCCTTTGGCCGAAGAGTTGGCTGTTTCGCGTGCGGAGCGTTTGGGCGTGTTTGTGCGCAGCTTGGGATTGTGGAAAAAATTGCTGCGCGTGCGGCGAGTGATTTTTGATAAAACCGGGACGCTAACGCTGGAGAATCCGGTGCTGGAAAATGCGGAGGTGCTGCTACGATTGAGTGATGAGGCAAGACGGGCTCTGCGCACGCTGGTGGCGGGGAATTTGCATCCGGTGAGTCGGAGTTTGTTTGATGCAATCGGACCTGGAGAAAGGGTGCAGGGGCATGAAGTCACGGAGATCATCGGTCAAGGATTGGCATTGCGAGATGAATCTGGCACGGAGTGGACTCTGGGTCGTGGGGAGGGTGCCGATGCGATTTTGCAACGGCGGGGCGTAATCATCGCAGGGTTTCGATTTCGCGATGAATTGCGTGCCGAGTCCGTAGAGGAGGTCCAGGGGCTAAAAAGTCGTGGGTTGGAGGTGTGCATTCTCAGTGGTGATCGGGAGACCAAGGTGGCCCACATTGCTGAGCAGTTGGGCCTGGACCCTCAGCATTGGCAGGCGCTGATGAAACCCGAGCAAAAGGCCGCGTGGATCACGCAACATGACCAGGATGACACGCTTTACATCGGAGATGGAGCGAATGACAGTCTGGCCTTTGATGCTTCACTCTGTGCCGGGAGTCCGGTCTCGGGCCGTAGTTTTTTGGAGCAAAAAGCGGACTTCTTTTTCCTGGGGCATAGCCTGCGTTTCAGCAGCGGCCTGCTCGACACGGCGCGGGTTCATCGGCGGGCGACACGGCGTGTGTTTGCCTTTTCCGTGATCTACAATGTCGCTACGGTCATCGCGGGACTGATGGGATCCTTGAGTCCGCTCGCGGCGGCCATCCTCATGCCACTGAGTTCGGTGGTCACATTGAGCCTGGTCGCGTTGACCTTTGGTCGAAAGAAAAAAGTATCTTCTCGCCGTGCCCGAGCTGAAGAAGCGGTCATGTTTCCCGTTCCTCATGTGAGTTGAGAGAGCAATGCCTGCTCAGTAGAAAACAAACACTGCGGGGCAGCGAGGTGTCGAATGCTGCAATCTCTGAATTCATAGAATGTCATGAAAGCTTACTCGAAAATTCTCGCGGCCATCGATTTCACGCCTTCTTGTCGAAATGGCCTGCGTGAGGCGGTGCGGCTGGCATCGACTCACCAAGCGACCCTGACGGCGGTGCATGTGCTGGATGAGTTTCTGGTGCATGAATTGAAAAAGGCACTGTCCTTGGACAAATCAGCGATTCGAGAAGAGTGGACGACGCGTCTGCGCAAGTTTGTCGATGACTCCGATTTGGGCACTGCGCACGTGCAGGTGGAGGTGCGCATCGGGCATCCCTTTGCTGAACTCGCAGAAGCATGTCGAGACCATGAAACGGATCTTTTGGTCATGGGCGCTCGGGGTTCACGTGATGAACCGGGGCGCGTGGGGGCGATCGCGGCCAAGTGCGTGCGGAAGGCACCTGCGGATGTGCTTTTGGTTCGTGACGATGCCCTGGGGCCGCACAAACAGGTGCTGGCCTGTGTGGACCTTTCTGAGAACTCGGCCAAGGCGGTGAAGCACGCGTTGCGTCTGGCGAAGCAAGATGGGGCGACTTTGACCTGCCTGTTTGTTTATCAATCGGTCATGCTCATGAGCTTGGACTATGGCGGGATGGCCGTTCCGGTGTCGCCATTGATTTCAGACGAGGTCACGCTGCAAACATGGCGGGAAGATTTACGCCAATTCATCGAGCCACTGGCTGCGGAAGTGCCCGAAGTGGCAGTGAACCCCGTGGTGTTGGAGAGGGTGAATGTGCGCGAGGCGATTTTGGATCATGTGAAGGAAATCCATGCGGATCTGGTGGTCCTGAGCACGCGTGGGAAAAGTGGCTTGCGTGAGCTTTTGATCGGCACTACGGCGGAAAAAATTGTGGCGCATGCTCCATGTTCAATCCTGGTCGTAAAGCCTGACGTCTTGAACAAACCTGAAGTGTAAGGGATGTTCTCGAACATGGCTGAAATACCAGATACTTTGAGAATGCCGACCATCACAGCACTCCAAGAAGCGCTCCAAGAAAGTGAGCAACGCGCGCGAGCTGTCGTGGAGACGGCGGTGAATGCGATCATCACCATGAACACGGAGCGAGTGATCGAGTCGGTGAATACGGCCACGGAACGTATTTTTGGTTATTCTCGGGAGGAGATGGTGGGCAAAAATATCCGCATGCTCATGCCTCAGCCGTATCGAGATCGGCATGATGGTTACGTGCAGCACTACTTGGACACGGGCGAAAAAAAGATCATCGGCATCGGTCGTGAAGCTGTGGGGGAGCGAAAAGACGGCACCATTTTTCCCTTGGATCTCTCCGTGGGAGAGGCGGTTTTGCCGGATGGGCGTCGAGTCTTTACCGGCATTATTCGCGACCTGACAGAGCGGAAACAGTTGGAAGAAAAGATCCTGCAGATCAGCGAAGAAGAGCAGCATCGAATCGGTCAAGACATCCATGATGATCTCTGCCAGCAGCTCGCAGCCATTGGTTGTTTAGCCAAGGTGGCGCATCAGCAACTGCTCAAAGGCGGACATGCTGAGGCAGAGAATTTGCAGGAGATCGTGAGATTAGTAACCCATGCCAATGTGCGCGCTCGGGAGATGTCGAGGGGTCTCATGCCAGTGGTGTTGGATTCCGCAGGCCTCATGGCTGCGGTGAAGGAATTGGCCCAAGGTACGGAGCGGATCTTTCGTGTGAGCTGTCCCTTCCGTTGCGAGCGTCCGGTGGAGGTGCTGGACAACAAGATGGCCACTCAGCTATTTCGAATCGCCCAAGAAGCGGTGGCGAATGCGATCAAGCACAGTCATGCCGAGCGTATCGAACTGAGTTTGGCTGAGGAGGAGGGGCACTTGTTGCTGACGATTCGAGACAATGGGGTAGGGATTCCCGACAACGTGACCGGGCAAAGCACAGGCATGGGTCTCTTGACCATGACTCACCGCGCGCGGATGATGGCGGGCACACTCTCCGTCGAGCATGATGACTTCGGAGGCACTGTTGTCAGATGTCGCGTCCCCGTTCCCACAAGCCCCAAAACCAGCCAGCGCAAAACCCGGTGAAACGTGTTCTGCTGATTGATGATCATCCCATCATGCGTCACGGTTTGGCGCAGCTCATCCGTGCTGAAGCGGGGCTGGAGGTGTGTGGTGAGGCTGGCAGTGCACGTGATGGGGTGGCAGCGGTTGGAAATCTGAAACCGGATCTGACCGTGATTGATCTGACGCTGCCGGATAAGAATGGTCTGGAGCTGCTCAAGGACATCCAAGCCCTGCATCCCGGCACGCTTTGTCTGGTGCTCTCGATGCATGACGAAACGATGTATGGAGAGCGTGCGCTGCGTGCTGGAGCGCGAGGTTACATCATGAAAGAGGCGGCGGCTGACCACTTGATCACGGCGGTTCGCAAGGTGCTGTCGGGTGGCATTTATGTCAGCGATGGCATGGCGAGTCGCATGCTGGAGCAAGTCATGGGTCAGCGTGGCAAGTCGAATACGTCTGTGATCGACACGCTCACGGATCGTGAACTCGAGGTGCTGGAGATGATCGGTCATGGCATCGCGACCAAGGTTATTGCTGAACGACTGAACATCAGCGCGCGCACGGTCGAAGCGCATCGGGCCCACATCAAAGACAAGCTCGCCGTGACGGATGGAGCCGCGCTGGTTCGTTATGCGGTCCAGTGGGTGGAGAGTCGGGCCAAAGTCTAAAGGGTGAGCGGGCACTACTGGTTTCCACTACACCTGGATTGCGGTCATCCATCATGGCTTGTGCCGTAGCGGACCCCAATAGTCAGCAGGACCCCATGCGATAGTCTGGCGGTGCTATGCAAACCCACACTTCCAAGCACACAGGTCAGCAACGCTTCATCGAAACTTTGGCAGAGAGCGATCTCTTTCTCAGTTATCAGCATGCCTACAGCAAGATTACCGGATTGCCTCTTTCCCTCAGAGCGCAGGGTGATTTGGAGTTTATCGAAACCCTCTTGACCGAGACGGGGATCAATGGGGTGGTGCAGAGCCTCATCCCGGTGCGTGTTGGGAAGACGCCGGTGGCCTTGCTCGAAACGGGCGGTGTGCGTCTTCAGCCTGCCAATGCAGAAACCTTTGCTCCGGTCGCCAACGCGCTACTGGATGACGATTGCAGCGCCGAAGACATTCGTTTGGCTCAGGTCAAATTTCATCAACTGCCCGTGATGGAGCCTGAGCGTTATGAGGCAGCCTTGGCTCTCCTCAAATCATTCGCCACGCAGATGGGAGAAAGCGCGCATCGCATGCTCTTCGCCCACGCCACTCACGAGCCTGAGGCCGTGCGCAATGCAAAAATCTACATCCATGCGCACTTGGCTGAGGCGATGACTTTGGAATGTGTGGCGAAAGCGGTGAACGTGAGCCCCTTCCACTTCTGCAAAATCTTCAAACGGGCGACGGGACTGACCTTCACCGACTTTGTCAATCGTGCCCGAGTCGAGAAAGCCAAGCGCATGCTCATGAAACCCACCGCACGCATCACCGAGGTCGCTTATGATGTTGGGTTCCAGAGCTTGTCACACTTCAATCGCAGTTTCCGCCGCATCGCCAGTGAGTCACCCACCGAGTATCGGGGACGGATGAAAGACGGAATGCCAGGAGCGTTGGTGGCCGCTTGAACTGGCGGGTGCGGGGAGTGGTGTAGTTTTTGATTCAAAGACGGTTCCGTCATGTTAATGTGACTGGAAATGCCTGACGAACCTCTCTCACTCTCTCGCCGCCACGCTTTGAAATGGCTGACCGGCACGGCCATCGCTCCGGTGGCTCTGGCAGCACCGCATGAGACGGAGCCCGCACCGCCGGCCTATCCGACACGTTTTTCACTGCATGACCCTGACTTCACGCAGTCCCAGAAGGGGCCGTGGGAGAGGCTCATGACGGCGGAGGAACTGAAGACGACCACCTCGCTAGCCGATGTCATTTTGCCCAAGGATGCTATGGGCCCTGCGGCCAGTGAGGTGGGTGTGCCTGACTTCATCAATGAATGGGTCAGCGCCCCGTATGACAAACAAAGATCGGATGGAGAAGTCATCCGTGGGGGCCTCGCTTGGCTGAA